>JACCYK010000203.1 GCA_013696525.1 Chloroflexia bacterium | reverse complement strand
GGTCGCGGACCGAGGCGGCGCGGCTCGTGCTGGGCGGCGTGGCGCCGGTGCCGTACCGGGCCCGGGCGGCGGAAGACGCCCTCATTGGCGCGAAGATCAGCGACGAGGTCATCAGGCAGGCGGCGGCGCTGGCCGTGGCCGGGGCCACCCCGTTGAGCCAGAACGGGTACAAGGTGCCGTTGGCCGAAGTGCTCATCCGGCGCGCCCTGGGGTCGCTTGCTGGTGTCGGCGAGGCCGTTGCCTGAGGTGGGGATCATGATGATGCACGTTCGCGACAACGACGCGGCAGTTGTTATCGCGGCCAAGCTCGGGAATAAATCCCCGAGCTGAGCTCACAAACCACCCTAAAGAGTGCTAATGTCAAGAATTTCAACATTTTCGCCGACGATGATTCTGCAATACCAGCGCTGACCATGTGATGTAGCCGGCTTCAGCCGGGTACCCTCTGGGTGTTGTGATTTCAGCTCGGGGATTTATTCCCGAGCTTAGCGACGTGACCATTCAGGCTGGGCATCTGCCGCGACCTTCCGAACCCCTACGACGCCGCATCGATCGCGGCCAAGAGGCTGGCAACGTCCCAGGCGGCGTCGTGGCGGCGGTCATTGATGAAGAAGGTCGGCGTGCCGTTGACGCCGCTACGGACGCCGCTCAAGAAATCGGCCTGGACCCGCTCGGCAGTCGTCTCGTGGCCGAGGTCTTGAGCGAACTGGTCCGCGGCCAACCCGATCGCGGCGGCGTGGGCGATAAGCGATGCCTCATCGAGCCGGTCCTGATGCGTAAACAGTCGCTCGTGCATCGCCCAGAACTGGCTTTGGGCGGCGGCGGCTTCGGCGGCGGCCGCCGCTTGCTTGGCGTGCGGATGACTCCGCGCCAGCGGAAAGTGCCGGAAACCGAACCGGACTTGTCCCTCGCGATGCCGCAAGACCTCGTGGACGATGGCGTGGGCCCGGCCGCAGTGTGAGCACTCGTAGTCGCCATACTCGACCAGGGTAACGGCGGCGTTGTCCGGCCCGAGCAGATGGTCATCGGCGGTGACCGGCGGCGTCAGCGTTGCTTGCGCGACGCTCATGAGCGCGCGCCCGCGGCGACGGGCAGAGCTTCGAGGGCGGTCAGAATGCCGTCGGCGCCCGGGTTGACCCCGGCCGGGGCGACATAGCCCCAGCGGATGACGCCGTCGCCGTCGATCACGAACAGCGCCCGCTCCGACGTGCCGTTTTTGGCGTGGTAGACGCCGTAGGTCCGGGCGATCTCGCCTTTCGGCTCGAAGTCCGCCAGGAGGGGGAAGCGGAAGTTGCGGGCCTCGGCGTAGGCTTTGTGGCACCACTTGCCATCGACCGAGATGCCGATCAACCGTGCATCGTGGCGTTGGAACTCGGGCAGCACTTCGTTATAGAGCGCGAGCTGATCGCCGCAGGTCGGGCTCCAGTCGGCGGGATAGAAGGCCAGGATCACCGGCCGGCCGCGGTACTCGCTGAGAGCGAGCGGCTTGTCCAGTGTCGAGTTGAGGGTAAAGTCGGGGGCTGCCGTCCCGGCAGCCAGGGCGGTGGTTGATGCGGTTCCGTTCGCTGACGACGCCGGCTGATTCGCGTTGGTCATGATCTCCTCTGTTTCAGGTACCGTCGCTTGCCGTGAAACCGGGTTTGGAATGCCGCTTGGCGGCCGATCCCGGCCGCCATCGCCTCCAGTCTCACGTTCTCCGAGTCAAGAGATCAAGTTTCGTGCCTCGATGCTCCGCGGATGGGATGCAGCACCCCGCCTGGCGGACCGGCGGCGAATTGGGGCACCAGTCGCGGAAAAGCCGGTTCAGATGGTGCTCTACTAGGCGCTGGTCCGCTGCTTGCTAATCGGAGAACAACGCGGTAGCTCGGCCGTAGCTCCCGCGTGCCAGCGTGGCGCGGGCGATGATCCCTCGTCCGCGGTTCCCACGTACTCATAGATGGATAGTGGTACGTCACAAGGAGAAGCGCATGGTATCGGTTGGACTCTTGGCAACCCTGAAGGCCAAGCCGGGGAAGGAAGCGGCGGTGGAGGAGTTCTTGACGGGCGCCCTGCCGATCGTCGAAGGCGAGCCGGACACGGTCGCCTGGTTCGCGATCCGGATGGACCCCTCGACCTATGGCATTTTCGATGTCTTCCCCGGTGAACCGGGCCGGCAAGCCCATCTCAATGGTGAGGTCGCGGCAGCATTGATGGCGCGGGCACCCGAACTGTTTGATGGCGCCCCGGACATCGCTCAGCTCGACATCCTGGCCTCGAAACTGCCGGCGTCCTAGCCCGCGCCGCGCCAACCCGTGGCTGGCCCGCGCCGTGAGGTGACGCGGCCGGCGGGGTGGCGGCGGACTGGATCCCCTACGCTGGGCGCCGGTCCGCCGTTTCGCGTGCGGCGGTCATCCGATGGTAGCGGCTCATCACCGGCGTCACCGTGATTCCATGCACGATGACGGAGACCGCGACGACGGTGAGGGTGAGCCCCGTCAGCCGGCTGGCGTACGGCTCCGGCAGGCCGTGCGCGATCGCGTAGGTGAGGTAATAGATGCTGCCGAGGCCGCGCAGGCCGAACCAGGCGACGATGCCGCGTTGGGGCCCGGTGAGGGGCGTCCCGAGCAGGCCGATCCAGGCCGCCGCCGGCCGGATCACCAGCAGCAGCAGGGGGACAAACCAGAGCGCGGCGGACGGCAGGAAATAGCGCGTCAGCAAACCGCCGACCACGACCATGAGCAGCACGGTGCCGATGCGCTCGATCTGTTGGGTGAAGACCAGTGTCGCTCGCGCCATGTACGCCGGGGCGGAGTCCGGGTGGGTGGCAAGCTCATCGGCGGCGGTATCTTGGGCGGCGAGCGAGACGCGCGGCGGCGACACCTCGCCATGCTCTTTGTGCTCGACCCGCCGCAGGGCCAAGCCGGCGGCGAACACGGCGAGAAAGCCGTAGGTGTGGAGCGCGAGGGCGCCGCCATAGGCCAGCGCGATCAGGCCGAGGGCGAGGAATTCGTCGAGCCCAACCGCTTCTTGATGCTGGCGGCGAAGATAGAGGATCAGCCGGCCGACGAGCGTCCCCAGCACCGCCCCGATCGCCAGGCCACCAAGGACGGCCCAGATCAGATCGATCGTGACCCAGCGCCAGCCGTTATCCCCGAGCTGGTGGAGCCCCAGCAGACCGAGACCGAGCATGACGAAGGGGAAGGCCGTCCCATCATTGAGCCCCGCTTCGCCGGTCAGGCTGAAGCGCACCCGATCGTCGTCACCCGGTTCCTCGATGCTCACTTCCGAGGCCAAGACCGGATCGGTCGGCGCCAGGATGGCGCCAAGGAGGATCGCGGCGCCCAGCGGCAGCCCCAGCCAGAGCACACCGGCGGCGGCCGTGAGACTGATGGTGATGATCATCGCCCCGGTGGCCAGGCGCACCGCCGGCAGCCAACTCCGGTCTCGCCAGGACAGTCGCAGCTTGAGCCCCGCCGAAAAGAGCGACAAGATGACCGCGATCTCGGTCAGCAACTCCAGGATATCGGGGTCGGCGACGGGATTGAGCTGGATCAGGCCAAAGCCGTTTGGGCCGAGGACGAAGCCGACCGCCAGGTACACCAGCCCGGCCGTCAGCGGCAGCCGCTGGACAATGGAGCCGGTCAGGGCCATCAGCACCAGCAGGACGCCGATGATGAGGAACCAGATGGTTAGCTCCATCCGGCGCGTCCTGGCCGTGCGCTCCGTGGTTTGATCGTGGCGGGGAACCCAACGTCAACGTTCGTTGGCGGGCAGCCTGGCGGGACAGGCACGGCAAGAAGCCGATAAAGCGAGGAACGCTTCATCGGCTTCTCGGCATGTGACTGGTCGCGGCCGATCTAGCTTTGATCGGTTTCCTTCCAGGCCTTGTCCAGGGAGGTGCGCACTTCGTCGGCGGCATTCGGGTTGGCAATCGTCAGGTTGTCCTGCTCGAGCTCCCAGACGACGACGCCCGGCATGATGTGATTGATCTTCTGCACCGCCTTGGCATGCCCCCGCAGACCCTTCGCCGCCAAGATGGCGGTCGTCTTGTCCCCGAGCGCCAGCGCCGTGGTTTGCAGCATCGTGTAGCCGACCGTGGCCAGGTTGAACGCGGTGTAGTCGTCACGCAGCGCCTTGGAAACTTTCTCGCTGCGCACCTTGTCGATCAAACCGGCGGCCATGCCCAAGACGGCCGAGCCGGCCTCGGCGATCGGGTTGCCGATCGTTGAGCCAACCTGCTCCTGGTGGGCGCGCAGGGCATCCCGGTTCGCTTTCACCATATCGTGGAACTGCTGGATCGCGGCTCCCGCCTCGGGGTGCTTCCCTTTGAACTCGAGCTGCCGGTCAAGAGCCTCCTCGATATGGGACTCTAGCGCCACCATATCGCCCAGATAGTCGGCAATCGCCTTGTGATTCGCTTCGTTCTCCACGGATATCTCCTTCTTCCGTCAGATAGACATTAGACAAGACGACATGTAGCGAGCGGGTCTTGCCTTAGGGTTCTTTACGCAAGCGACATACCAGAATTGGAACTCGCGCTCCCGGCGGTGGCCCCTGGGCCATTCGGGAGGGTCGACGCGCCAGTGAACCCAAGTGATCTCATCCACGGTACGAACTAGCGGCAGGCTATTGGTAGCAAGTGTGGCGGCGGCATCGGCATGTTCCACTGTTGAACCACGATCTGCAGGTCAGGGTCCGAGTGCCGAATCATTGCGCCCGGATCGACAACACGGATTTGTGTCCGGTCGAAAATGGCCCAGCACTCACGTGTGATGTCGTGCCTCGTTCGGTACTTGATGCCGTGAAAGCCCTCGGAGTAAGCCCAGCGTCCGATGGATTGCGTTGCCAGGCGATGCTCGGACATTGCCACGCTCGCATCCAATGTCGACAGGTGGCAAGCGCGAACGTCGTGTCTGAATCGTGTGCGAAAGTCACGAAGTGTCTCGGGCGCGAACAAGTCAAGCCACTGCATCGTGCCGAGCGGGTCATCGACTCGGCACGATGCAATCCGCCGTCGACGAAACCAGTCTGCCGTAATCCCATGCGGCGGACCAGTCGTGGCGTGTTCGTCCGGAAGGAAGTCTTCAAGGCACTCAAAAAAGCACGCCCGCCGATCTCCAACATAGAGCACCCGAAACGATCGCGTGTCGGGGAAATCGTCGAAGCGGCTATCCCCGGTGAATGCTACTGGCGGAAACTCCAACGGACCTGTGCTCCGACCAACTCGGAACAGCGTCGATTGCGGGATGGCGATGATCGCAACCATCAGCCCTGTGCCAAGAAGCGCCTCGCCGCTCGGCGTACTGCATTCGGGTCGTCTGAAATCACGAGTGCCGGTGCGCGACCGCCGAGCATCCCATTCTTGCCGACGAACCAAGCCTGAATAGTTGTCAGGTCATCCACGGCGGTGAGAGCACTGACGATTTCAACTGCATCCCTCAGGGGCGCCAGCTCCTCGACGCTTCGAGTAGCCGCCGCTCGATTCAGTCCTTCAAGCCGGTCAGGGCGGTGCGTGAGAATGACCTCGGCGAGGCGAGCGCCGAGTATTGTGCGCGCCCGTTGTACAAGGTCCGTCTTATCCCGCTCCTCGTCAGAGGCGCCGGTCCCGCGTTCAACATCGAGAGCTTCTAGGTGGGATGCTTCGTTGCTCACAGAACCTCCCTGAGTAATTCAATTGTACGGTATTCCGATGCCAAGCGAATGGGTTGTTGAGTCCTCGCCAAGCGCCAGCGGGGACCGTTTGATCCATCGTTGATCCGGCCGTGCGCCCTTTCGGGCACCCCTCTCCTCTTCACTGAATTTGGGCAAACAGACCGAGGAGGAGGCCATACAAGGCGACGATTACGATCACTCCGATGACGTTGACCCGGTTGGGGTCGCCGCCGGCGGGGTTGATCCACCAGTTGAAGCGGTGGCTGACGCGGGGCACGATCTGACCAAGCAGGAGGACGCTGGCGATATTGCCGATGAAGAGCGTGAACCAGAACGGCAGGCCCCAGCGCTCCATCAAGAGCGGTGTTTGGACCCAGAAGCCAAAGAGGAAGACGACCGGATAGAGCGCCAGCAGGACCAGCATGTTCTGCTTCCAGGCCGGCGGCGGGTTGGCCCCGGAGCCAAGCTTGAACCAGGCGTCGAAGCCGGTCCGCACGGTTCGCAGGTGCGATTCCGCGGTAAAGGCGTCGGCCTCGGCCAGGAGCCGCTGCCGTTGGGGCGAGGCCAGCCAGGCTTGGAGATGAGGCTCGGTATCGAATCGGATGATCGTCAGCCAGTCATCCTGGACCCCGGCAACGGGAGGTTCGAGCTTGTATCCCTGGTAGCCGGGGAACTCGGCCTCGATGGCGGCGATGCGGCCCTGCCAGGCGCGAAATGCCTCGTCCTGCCCCGGCTTCACCCGGGTCGAGATCACGACCGAGATCGGCGCCGCGGCGGCGGGCTGGTTATCGTCCTGGATCAGATGGATGTCGTCTCGCCCGACCAGCCAGGATTTGACCGTTGCCAAGAGCTCCTCGCGCTCGGGCGAGCCGAGCCAGGCGCGGGCGGCGGCGGTGTCGACGAAGCGCTGGATGATGACCCAATCGGGCTGCGCCGGCGAGGGCGGGATCACCTCACGATCGAGGAAGCCGGGGAATTTCACCAGCACGTCGTTGACCCGCTGTTGCCATTGGGCGAAGTCCGCGGCTCGTTCGGGCTGGACCCGCGTTTCCGTCACCAGGGTCACGGCGCTGGCGGTCGGCGCGGTTTGGGCGGGGGCGGCGACCATACGATGTCCCTTTCTTCACAACGCGCGCCGGCGCGGGGTCGTCGGGCCACGGGTGCGGCGCGGCCCCGCCGGCGCCCGACCCGCGATCCGGATTCGATGCGACTGGCTTGCGTTCACGATCGCTCCAGTGTAACGTAAACGCCGCGAAGCAATTTAATAGTGTGCGCGTTCGTCCCGCCTTACCCTGAGCCAGATCGTCGGAGCGCGACACCCGCCGTCGGCCCGACAACCGCCGCCATGGACAGGATGGCACGGGGCGAGATTTGTCCTGGGACGTGGGTGTGATGAGGCTGGCTCAGCGGGGAGCGGGGCTCGACGTGGCTCGCCGCGCGAAATCTAGACCGTGAGGTTGGCGGGGATGAATCTGAACACGATCCAGGAGGTCCGGGCCGGGCCCGACGTGAGCGCCGGCGGCCTCACCTGGACCGACGGGGATAGCTGGCTGGCGGGCGGGACCTGGCTCTTTTCCGAGCCGCAGGACCACCTGCGGCGGCTGCTCGATCTGCGGGCCTTCGATTGGGAGCCGCTGACGGTCCGGCCCGAGGGGTTGCGGATCGCGGCCACTTGCACGATCGCTCAGCTCGATGCCCTCGTGGCGCCGCTAGACTGGGTCGCGGCGCCGCTGATCGGCCAGTGCTGCCGGTCGCTGCTGGCCTCGTTCAAGGTCTGGAACGCGGCGACCGTCGGCGGCAACGTCTGCATGTCGTTGCCGGCGGGGGCGATGATCTCGCTGACCTCCGCGCTGGAAGGGGTCTGTACGCTGCGGGCCCAAGACGGGAGCGAGCGCCAGGTGCCGGTCGTCGATTTCGTGACCGGCAACCATCAAAACCTCCTCCTGCCGGGCGAGCTGCTGATGGCCATTGAGCTGCCGGTTTCGGCCTTGCGCAAGCGCGCCGCGTTCCGCCGCATGTCTTTGACCCACCAGGGCCGATCGGCCGTGCTGCTGATTGGCACCCTCGGCCAGGACGGCGGGTTGCTGCTCATGATCACTGCCGCCACGCCGCGCCCGGTCCAGCTCCGGTTCGATGCCGTGCCTGATGCGGCCAAGCTCCGGCAGCGGATTCAGGATGAAATTCCGGATGAGCTGTACTTCGACGATGTGCATGGCGCCCCGGACTATCGCCGGCACCTGACGCTCCACTTCGCCGAGGAAATCCGGGCCGAGCTGGCCGCCGCTCCCCTGAATTGAGGAACCGACGATGAGCTTTCACGTTAACGGAAAAACCTTCTCGCGCGAGCCGGCGGCCGGGCAATGCCTGCGGACCTTCCTCCGCGACCTCGGCTGGTTCGGGGTCAAGAAGGGCTGCGATGCCGGCGACTGCGGCGCCTGCACGGTCTGGCTCAACGGCACCCCGGTCCAAAGTTGCATTACCCCCGCCTTCCGGGCGGCGGGGCAAGAGGTGACGACGATCGAAGGGCTGGCCACCGGGGACGAGCTGCATCCGATGCAGCAAGCGTTCCTCGACGCGCCGGGCTTCCAATGTGGGTTCTGTACCGCCGGCATGATTATGACCGCGGCCACCCTGACCGAGCGGGACCGCGACGACCTGCCGCGGGTGCTGAAGGGCAATCTCTGCCGCTGCACCGGCTACCACGCGATCGAGGATGCGATCCACGGCGTGAAAGCGGTCGAGGTCGATGCTCCAGGCGGCGCGTGTGGGACGAACGTGTTGGCTCCGGCCGGGCGGGAGGTGGTCACCGGCCAGGCTCGGTACACGTTCGATACCGAGATCGAGGGTTTGCTCCATCTGAAGCTGGTGCGGGCGCCCCACGCCCACGCCCGGATCGTCGCCATCGACAAGACAGCGGCGCTGGCGACCCCCGGCGTCCACGAGGTCTTTACCTGGGAGGATGTGCCGCGCCGGCTCTACACCACCGCCATCCACGACGATTTCCGGGTCGACCCCAATGACACCTACATGCTCGATAACGTCGTCCGCTTCGTTGGCCAACGGGTGGTGGCGGTGTTGGCGGAGAGCGAGGCGGCGGCGGAGGAAGGCTGCCGCCGGGTCGTCATCGACTACGAGGTGCTGCCGGCCGTGTTGGACCCGGAGGAGGCGATGCGGGATGGCGCCCCGGCCGTCCACGATCGCGGCGAGGATGACTTCATCCGGCAGCCGGAGCGCAACGTCCTGATCGACATTCACGGCGGGGTTGGCGACGTGGAGCGGGGCTTCGCCGAGGCGGACGTCATCCATGAAGCGGCGTACGCGACCCACCGGGGGCAGCATGCCCACCTGGAGACGCATGGCTCGATCGCCTGGGTCGATGAGCATAAACGGCTGAACGTGCGGACCAGCTCGCAGTCACCCTTCATCGCCCGCGACAAGCTGAGCTACCTGTTCGGCATCAGCACCGGCAATATCCGGGTCTTCTGCGAACGGATGGGCGGCGGCTTCGGCGGCAAGCAGGAAGTGCTGACCGAGGACTTGTGCGCCCTGGCCGCGTTGAAGACGGGGCGGCCGGTGAAGCTCGAATTCACGCGGGAAGAGGAGTTTACCGGCACCTCCACCCGCCACCCGATGCGGACCGAGGTGACGCTGGGGGCGCGCCAAGACGGCACCCTGACCGCGATGAAACTGCGGATCGTGTCGAACACCGGCGCCTACGGCAATCACGGGGCGGAGACGCTCTATCACGCCTGTAGCGAGTCGGTGGCCGTCTACCGCTGTCCCAACAAGAAGATCGACGCCTTCGCCGTCTACACCAACACCGTGCCCTCGGGGGCCATTCGTGGCTACGGCTTGACCCAAACCGTCTTCGCCGTGGAATGCGCCATGGACGAGCTGGCGCGGAGCCTGGCGATCGATCCGATCGAGCTCCGGCGGCGCAACATGGTCCGGCCTGGCGACGCCCTGGTGGCCCTCGGCGACGAGCCGAACGATGCCGAGTTTGGCAGCTACGGGCTCGATCAATGCCTCGATCTGGTGGAGGCGGCCCTGGCTCGCGGCAACGGCGTCGCCGCCCCCAACGGCGACGACTGGCTGGTGGGCGAGGGGGTAGCCATCGCGATGCACGACACCGCGCCGCCGACCGAGCACCGCTCCGAGGCCCGCCTCAGCTTAGAAGAGGATGGGCACTATTTGCTGGCGACCGGCACCGCCGAGTTCGGCAACGGGACCACGACCCAACATGCCCAGATCGTGGCCAGCGTGCTGGGCACCACGACCGGCCGCGTCAAGGTCATCCAGTCCGACACCGACCGTTCCGGCTACGACACCGGCGCCTTCGCCAGCACCGGCACCTTCGTCGCCGGCAAAGCGGTCTGGCTCGCCGCCCAAGCTCTCCAGGTGCACATCATCGACTTTGCCGCCGCCCGGGCCGGGGTCGGCCGCGATCGCTGCGGTCTGGAGGAGGACGCGGTTGTGTGCGACGGGACGCGCGCCACGCTGACCGATCTCTACGCCGCCGCCGAGGGCTCCGGGCACCGGCTGCAGGCGGCCCGCAAAGCCTACGGCAGCCCGCGCAGCGTCGCCTTCAACGCCCAGGGGTTCCGGGTGGCGGTCCACCGGGTCACCGGGGAGGTGATGATCCTGCAGAGCGCGCAGGCAGCCGATGCCGGGGTGGTGATCAACCCGATGCAATGCCGGGGCCAAGTCGAGGGCGCGATCTCGCAGGGGTTGGGCTGGGTGCTCTACGAGAAGATGGTCTTCGATGACCACGGCAAGCTCGTCAACCCGTCGTTCCGGAACTACCGGATCCCGGCCTTCGCCGACATTCCGCGCTCCGAGGTCTACTTCGCCGATACCCACGACACCCTCGGTCCCCTCGGGGCCAAGGGGATGGGCGAATGCCCGATCAACCCGGTCGCCCCGGCCCTGGCGAACGCGATTGCTGATGCGACCGGGGTCCGGTTCCGCGAGCTGCCGCTGACACCCGATCGCATCTACCGGCCGATCTTCGAGCGGCACGGCGTCGCCTCGGCGGCGCCGGAGCCGGCCGCGGTGTCGTGATCCACCGCCGCTCACGACGGGGGAATGCCGCCGCGGGCGGCCAAGGAGGTGCAACCGGGGCCGGGTGGCCATCGATGTGAACCGAGTGGCCGCGATCTGGCGCATGCGCGAACGGGCGCATCTGGTGAGAGGGAAATTCGGACATGGACAACAAGAAATTCGACGCCATCACGCGATCATTCGCCAAGAAGCCGGGTTCGCGCCGCGAGCTGTTGCGACGGGGCGGGGCGGCGGCGCTGGCCGGCCTGGTCGGCGGCGCGTTGAGCCGGACCAAGGGCGCCTCTGCCCATCATTGCGACTATATCGGATGCGGTTGCGCCACGGGCGTTTACCATGCTTGTGCTGGTGACCTCGTCTGCTGCCCGAGCGCGCCGGGAACGCCGGGCGGTGCCGGCGTCTGCGCCGGGGCCGGCCAGTGCGGCGGCCAGTGCGTGTACTGGGGCGATGCCTGCCCCGCCTATTGCAACTGGGATGACACCTGCCCCGACTGCTGCTCCGGCTACTGTGGTCAGTTCGGCGCCTGCGCCCAGGCCGGGTACGGCATGTAGCGCCGGTGCGGGGTGACGCACGCGATCGCCATGTCAGCGACGCCGAAAGCGAAAGACATTCGGCTGCCCTCCACGAAAGCACCCTAAAGGGGCTGAGGACGATTATCACTCTCGTGCATTTGGTGGTGCCAAGCCCGTTTTAGCTTCCTTCAGGATGCTTCCGTGGGGCAGCCGGGCGTCTTTAGCGCCCGGCGAGACGGAAACGGCGATCGCGTCAACCCCGTACTTTACTCGCGCACGATCGACGGCCGGCGCGCTTCGTAATGT
>JACCYK010000198.1 GCA_013696525.1 Chloroflexia bacterium | reverse complement strand
GATCACGGCCCCGCCGCCGGCGAGGCGGACCATTATCCGCGAGACGGAGTACGACGCCGAGGTGCTTGACGTCGTGATTGAAGGCATGCGCCAGGTCTGCCATGAGGAGATCGGCTCGGCCTACCAGTACCCGGACGGGCGCACCCGCTGGCCGCTGACCAACCCGGAGGGCGAGCCCGAGATTATCCTGGCGGGGAAGACCGGCACCGCCGAGCTCGGTGAGCCCGACGATAACGGGTTGTATGATCGGCAGCATGCCTGGTTCACCGTCTTCGCCCCGTTGGACGATCCGGAGATCGCGGTCTCGATCCTGGTCGAGGACGGTGGTGGTGGCGAGTCTTACGCGGTACCGGTGGCGGACCGGGTGCTGCGCGCCTATTTCGAGATCAACGGCCGTCGGCCGCGGGGGCTGGTGGTGCGAACCGATGGCGAGGCGGCGATCGGGCTGGATCATTCGATGCTGGTCGAAACGGCGGCGTTCCCGGAGCCGGGAACCATGACGCCGACACGCTTGGGACAGGATTAGCGCCACCAATGCCAAACCGACGCCAACGTCAATCGGTTCCAGACTCGTCAAGCCGCCTACTCGACCGGCGCCTGGTGCTTGGCGCCGGCTTAGGCGGATTGGTGGCGGCGATCTGGCCGTCATTGACACCGGCCACCGTCGCCTCTCCGGCACGGGCGCAGGCGCCGGCGATTGACGCGGCGGCGGCCTTCGCGATCGACATCGATGCTGGGACGGAGCTGTTTGCCCTCAACCCCGATCAGCGGCTGCCGACCGGAAGCACGGTCAAGCTCGCGACCGCGCTGGTGGTCGTCGCGCATGCCGGGCTTGAGGAAACGGTCGTCATCGATGCCTCGGATCAGGTCGATATCACGATCTATTCCCACATGGGCCTGTTTGCCGGCGACACGGTGTCGGTCCAACAACTGCTCTACGGCCTGCTCCTGCCGTCCGGCAGCGACGCGGCGCGGGCGCTGGCGCGGCATGTCGGGGCCAAGCTGGCCGGCGACGACGTGACGGCCGAGCCGGCGCGGGCGGCCTTCTTCACGGCGATGAACGAGCTGGCGGCGAGCGTGGGGGCGCGAAATTCCCAATTCGTCAATGCCTCCGGTGATGACGACCCAAACCAGTATTCGAGCGCGCGTGACCTGGCTATCCTGGCGGCCGTGCTGCTGGCCAACCCGACGTTGGCCGAGATCGTCCGCACGCCGGCGTGGGAATCGGTCTCCCTGGGGCCGGAGCAACGGCCATTCCTGCTGAACAACGTCAATATCCTGCTCACCGAAGATCCGGCCGTGATCGGGGTCAAGACCGGCTCCACGCCCGACGCCGGCACCTGCCTCGTCGCCGCCCGGCGGATCGGGGAAGGGAACCGGGTGGTGACCGTGGTGCTGGGCTGCCGGGGCCGATACGAGGCCGGCGTCCTGGTCGAGGATGGGCGGTGGGAGGCGACGCGCTCCCTGGTGGCGGCCATGACGACCGAATACAGTTGGATTTCACTGGCGGCGCCGGAGTCGTTGCCGGGGCTGAGCGAGGAGTTGGCGGTCTGGCAGGCGACGGTTGATCCCGCGATCGCGCAACCGGTGCCGGCCGCCGCCGTGAGCGGGCTTCGCTACCGCTTGGTGCTCGGGCCGGAGGCCGCCCCCGGGGCCGAGGTGGGCCGGGTCATGCTCTATTCCGGGCCGGAGGTGATCGGCGAGCGGCCGGTGTTCCAGGCCGGCGGGCCGCTCTGACCATGGCCGATCGCCCGGGTCGCGGCTGGCCGGCCGAGCTGGAATTACGGCTGCATCATATCGCGGTCGTGGTGGCGGACCTCGATCGGGCGCTCGCCCAATACCTTGACCTCGGCTTCTCGCCGCCGGAGCGGTTTGACGTCCCCGAGCAGCAGGTCCGGGTGGTCGTCTTTGCCGCCGGTCCCGGCTATGTCGAGCTGATCCAGCCGACCGACGAGGCGGGGCCGATCGCCCGGTACCTGCGCAAACGGGGCGAAGGGATGCACCACGTCGCCTATCAAGTGACCGACCTCGAGCGGGCGCTCGCGGTGCTCAGCGCCGCCGGCGCCCGGCTGATCGACGAGCGGGGGCGCCGCGGCGTCCACGATTGGCGGATCGCTTTCATCCACCCGGAATCGTGCGCTGGCGTCCTGACCGAGTTGGTTGAAGTGCCGTCATGAGCGACGAGGCACCGATCGTCACCGACTCGGGGATCGAGATTTCCCCCGTGTGCCGGGCTCCCGCCACGCCGCGGGAGTTGCCCGATCCGGGACAGTTCCCCTATGTGCGCGGCGTCTACCCGACGATGTACCGGGGCCGCAAGTGGACGATGCGCCAGTATGCCGGGTTCTCCTCGGCCGAGGAGAGCAATCGGCGCTATCGCCTGTTGCTGGCGCGGGGCACCACCGGCCTCAGTGTCGCCTTCGATCTTCCCACCCAGCTCGGTCTGGACGCCGACGATCCGCGGGCATTTGGTGAGGTCGGCCGGGTCGGCGTCGCCATCTCGACCCTGGACGACATGCGGCGGTTGTTCGACGGGATCGACCAGGCCGCGGTGACAACCTCGATGACGATCAACGCCCCGGCCTCCTTGCTGCTCCTGATGTACCAGATCGTGGCCGAGGAGCGGGGCGCCGACCCGGCCAAGCTGGGCGGCACGATCCAGAACGACATCCTCAAGGAGTATGCCGCCCGCGGCACCTATATCTTCCCGCCCCGGCCATCGATGCGGCTGGTAACGGACACCTTTGCCTATTGTCACCGGCAGTTGCCGGCCTGGAACACGATTTCGGTCTCCGGTTATCACATCCGGGAGGCGGGGTCGTCCGCCGCCCAGGAGATTGCCTTCACCCTGGGCAACGGGCTCGCCTACCTCGACGCCGCGCTCGCGGCCGGGCTGAATGTGGATGATGTTGCCCCCCGGATGAGCTTTTTCTTCGCCGCCCACTCGCGGTTGTTCGAAGAAGTCGCCAAATTCCGCGCCGCCCGGCGGCTCTGGGCGACGCTGGTCCAAGAACGCTACGCCCCGCGGGACCCGCGGGCGGCGATGGTCCGCTTTCACACCCAGACCGGCGGCGTCACCCTCACCGCCCAGCAGCCGTTGAACAATGTCGTCCGCGTGTCGTATCAGGCGCTCGCCGCCGTGCTGGGCGGCACCCAGAGCCTGCACACCAACGGCTACGACGAGGCGCTGGCGCTGCCGACCGAAGAATCAGCCACCATCGCGGTCCGCACCCAGCAAATCCTGGCCGAGGAGACCGGGGTCGCCGACACCGCCGACCCGCTCGCCGGCTCCTTCTTCGTCGAGCGTCTCACCGATGAGCTGGAGGCGAAGGCGCGCGAGTGGCTCTGCCAGATCGCCGAACAAGGGGGGGCGGTCGCCGCGATTGAAACCGGCTTCGTCCAGAACGCGATCGCCGACAATGCCTACCAGCGGGAGCTGGACCGCGAATCCGGGCGCGATGTGGTGGTGGGCGTCAACAAGTACGCCGAGGA
>JACCYK010000189.1 GCA_013696525.1 Chloroflexia bacterium | reverse complement strand
CCCAATCTTGGGGGGACACGAGCGTAAATTCCCTCAAGATTGGGGGTTAGGGGGTTGATCGTTCTACCCCACCACCGTCAGCTCCCGCGGCGCTTCGTTCAGGCGTTCGCCGCCGGTGTCGGTGCAGAGGACGGTATCTTCGATCCGGACCCCGAACCGGCCTTCGAGATAGATCCCCGGCTCGTCGCTGAAGACCATCCCGGCTTGCAGCGGCAGCGTGTTGCCGGCCACCAGGTACGGCTCCTCGTGGACCCCGAGACCGAGGCCGTGACCAACCCGGTGCAGGAAGGCGGCGCCGTAGCCCGCCTCCTCGATCAGCGAGCGGGCGGCGAAGTCGACCGCCTCGCACCGGACGCCGGGCCGCACCGCGTCGAGCGCGGCCTGGTTAGCCGCCAGCACCGTGGCGTAGACCCGCCGGAACTCGTCCCCCGGCTCGCCGGCATGCAGCGTGCGGGTGACATCGGAGTGGTAGCCGCCGAGGGTGCCGCCCCAATCGAAGACCACCGCATCACCCTCCTGGATCACGCGCTCGCCCGGTTCGTGGTGGGGCGAGGCCGAGTGCGGGCCGCTGCCGCAGGAGCCGAAATTGGGCGCCAGGCCGCGGGCGTAGGTCAAGTCCAGCAGCCGTTGCAGGGCCTCCCGCTCGGTCTGGCCGGAGAGGGGTTGGGTGATGAACTCGACCCAGGCATCGTCGGTACGCCGCGCCGCCTCTTTGAGCAGCTCGATCTCACGGCCGTCCTTAATCATCCGGAGCGGCCGCAGCACCTGCCCGCCTTCGACCCAGCGGGCGCCGCCGAGCCCCGCTTGCAGCCGGATCAAGAAGACGCTGTACAACTCGTCGCCGACGGCTATGGTCTTGCCCCGGACATCCCCAGTCGCCTCCGCCACCAGGGCGATCGGGTCTTGCCCATCCGCCCAGGCGTGGATCTCGGCCAGATCGCGTTGCCGCGCCAGCAGCGGCACCTCGAAGCCGGCGGCGACGATGATCGGGGTGCCCACCCGCGGCACGACCAGCAGCGTCAATCGCTCGCTGAGATGCCCCGCGGTGCCGATCAGGTAGAAGAGATCGGCCGAGGGGCCGACCATGAGGACATCGACCTCATGCCGGGCCAGCTCTTGCCGCGTCCGTTGCAGGCGGTCGGTGTAGACGAACATGTCGTCGAGCGCGTCGGTGGTCGTCATCGCGCGATGAACCTCCCCTGGCGTTGGCGAGCGAGCCGATCCGGGCGCCGATTCTAGCATTGAGCCGCGCTCGCGGTGGCGCGAGGCCGCGGCGCACGGTACAGTACGAGGAGTTCGGCGCCAATGATGGCATTGCCATCGCGTTGCCACGGTCCGATGCTATGCTTCGAGGAGCTACACGCTCGAAACGACCATAGCGTTCGACATCGCTCAAATGCAAGGAGAGTGAGGATGCACGGTATACCCCGCCGGACACTTGTCTGGTTGACGGCGCTGCTCGTGGTTGGTCTGGCCCTACCGGGCGCCGCCACCCTGGCCCAGGAGGCGACGCCGGCCACCGGCGATGCCTCGCCCGTCGCCGAAGGCGAAGCGACCACCTCCATCACCCGCGACGAGTTCTACGAGGAGCTGTTCGCCGCCTTCCCGTTTGAGGAGCCGCAGAACGAGGGCGGCCAGATCATTTGGGGCCAGACCAGCGACATCTCCACGGTCAACGCGCTGCTAACGTCGGATCTGCCGACCGCCTACGTCACCGGCATGATCTTCGAAGGGCTCGTCGGCGGCAGCCCGATCGACGGCGCCCCGGTGCCGGGCCTGGCGGACTACTGGGACATCGCTGCCGACGGCCTGACCTACACCTTCCATCTCAACCAGGACGCGACCTGGCATGACGGCGTCGACTTCACCGCCGAGGACGTCGTGTTCACCTTCGACATCGCGCTGGCCGAGGATAGCCCGAACCCCCGCCGGGGCATCATCGACCCGTTGCTGGAATCCTACCGGGCGGTTGACGAGCACACCTTCGAGATGGTGGCGCGCGACCAGTTCGCCACCTTCGTCCAGGATACCGCCGGCCAATTCGGGATCATGCCGAAGCACCTTTGGGAAGGCATTGCCCCCGCCGACTGGCCGAACGATCCCGGCAGCACCGGCCAGGATCCCAGTCGCGTCGTCGGCACCGGCCCCTTCACCTTCGTCGAGTGGCGCCAGGGTGAAAGCGTCACCGTGGCCAGGAACGAGAACTACTGGGACCCGGTCTCGATCCCGGTCGTGGACGAGGTGATTATGACCGTCCTCCCCGACCCGGCGACCGAGGTCGAGGCGCTGATGGCGGGCGAGATCGATATTGTCGAAGTCATCCCGGCGCCGCAAGTGGAAGAGGTGCAGAACACCGAAGGGCTGGAAGTCGCCCTTTTCCCGGACCTTGGCTTCAGCTTCTACGGCTTCAACCTGGATCCGGAAAAGACGACCCTGTTCCAGGACAAGGAAGTGCGCCAAGCCCTTTTCATCGCCATCGACAAGGAAGCGATCCGGGAGAACATCTACCTTGGCTACGGCGAGGTGCCCCGCGGCACCCAACCGGTCCCGTCCCCCGGGTATGACGCGGAAGCCATCGAGGATCCGTTTGACTACGACCTGGACCGCGCCCGCGAGCTGCTGGCCTCGGCCGGCTGGGAAGATACCGATGGCGACGGCATCGTCGAGAAGGATGGCCAACCGCTTGCCTTCACGCTGTTGACCTCGAGCGGCGGCGGGGCCACGGTCGATCAAGTGTTGGCCGAGCTGCAGCAGACGTGGCGCGACATCGGCGTCGACATGCAGCCGAGCCTGGTCGATTTCCCGTCCCTGGTCGAGACCATTACCGTCACCTTCGACTTCGAGGTGGTGCTGCTCGGCTTCAGTTGGACCGCCGATGGCGGCCAGGGCGCGATGTTCGCCTGCGATTCCTACGGCAACGCCTTCAACTTCATGCGCTATTGCAGCGAGGAGTGGGACGCCCTGGAAGATCAGCAACTGCGCGAGCTCGATCCCGAGGCGCGGGCGCAACTGCTGGTCCAGCAATCGCAGATTGCCTGGGACGATCAGCCGGTCGGCATCTTCCGCTTCGGCACCAACCGCGTCGGCTACACCGACCGCCTTCACAACTACTTCCCAGACACGTTCGCCACGTACTGGAGCTTCCCGTTCGTGTGGATCTCCGAGTAAGGGATCCACGGCCCCCCGCCCCAAGATTTGGGGCGGGGGCGATCATTCCGGTGGGCGAGCATGACTGTCTACATCATCCGGCGATTGCTGATCTGCATCCCGATCCTGTTCGGGGTCACGCTGCTGACCTTCCTGATCGTCAACGCCCGTGGCAACCCGGTCGCCGACCTGGCGCTCAATCCGCGCTACCGGGCGGAGGATATCGAGCGGATCCGGTCCAGCATGGGGCTGGATGAGCCGGTCCTGGTCCGCTACGGGATCTGGGTGTCGGCGGTGCTGCGCGGTGATCTCGGGCTGTCATTGTCGAACAATACCCCGGTCCGGGACCGGATCTTCGACGTCCTGCCGAATACGATCGTCCTCACCGGGGTCGCCTTCTTAGCCGCCCTCCTCATTTCCATTCCCCTCGGCGTCATCTCGGCCGTGATGCGAAACACCTGGTTCGACCACATCGTCACGGTGGGGACCGTCGCCGCCTTCGCCGTCCCGGCCTTCTGGCTGGGTCTGATGCTGATCCTGCTCTTTGCCAGCCAGTTCCGAGAATGGGGCTTACCCTCGCTACCGGTCAGCGGCATGGTCGACCGCCGCGGCGGCGGCGACCTCCTCGACCGGCTCTCGCATCTGATCCTGCCGGTGACCGCGCTGGCGATCGCCGACCTCGCGGGTTGGACCCGTTATATCCGCTCTCAAATGCTCGAAGTCGTCCGCCAAGATTACGTCCAGACCGCCCGCGCCAAGGGGCTCTCCGACCGCATCGTGCTGTTCGGCCACGCCTTTCGCAACGCGCTCTTGCCGTTGGTGACCTTGATGGGGCTCTCGCTGCCGGGCTTGATCGGCGGCTCGTTCATCATCGAGACCGTCTTCGCCTGGCCGGGGATCGGCCGCCTCACGGTGGACGCGGCCCGCGCCAGCGACTACACGCTGATCATGGGCGCGGTCTTCATCGCCTCGGTCCTGACCCTGCTGGCCAACCTGCTGGCCGATATCGCCTACGCCCTGCTCGATCCGCGCATTCGCTATGGATAGTGGTGGGTACCGATGACGACCTCCTCTACCTCCGCTGCCAGCCCAACGACGCGCGTCCCGACCACCTCGCGGGAGCAGCCGCGCGGCAGCGCGTTCAATCGGGCGCACCTGCGGTCAACCCCTGGCTTCTACCGGCGGGCCTGGTATCAGTTCCGGCAGAACAAGATTGCCCTGGCCGGGCTGATCTTGAGCGCCCTGATGGTGGCGTTCGTCCTCGCCGCCGGCATCATCGCCAATATCACCGGCCACACCTACTGGGAGGGCGATCTGGCCGACCAGTTCATCGCCCCCTTCAGCCCCGGTTACCTGCTGGGCTCGGACGGCAACGGGCGGGATGTGCTGGTCCGCGCCGCCTACGGTGGCCGCATCTCGCTGACGGTGGCCGGGCTGGCCTCGCTGCTGCTGCTGGTGATCGGGACCACGGTCGGCGCCATCTCCGGCTATTTCGGCGGCTTCGTCGACTCGGTCTTGATGCGGATCGTCGATGTCCTGCTCTGCATTCCCGGGCTGCCGTTGCTGATCCTGGTCTTCTCGGTCTTCACGCCAGGGCCGTACATGCTGGCCGTCTTCATCGCCCTGCTGGGCTGGGCCGGCGGCGCCCGCCTGATCCGGGGCGAGGTACTTTCGTTGCGCAAGCGCGATTATGTCGAGGCGGCGCGGGTATTGGGCGCCTCGGACAGTCGCATCATCTTCCGCCACATCATCCCGAACGTGATCCCCTTGCTGCTGGTGTCGCTCTCCCTGGCCCTGCCGGGGCTGATCCTGGTCGAGGCGACGTTGAGCTTCCTCGGCTTTGGGGTCCAGATCCCGATCCCCTCCTGGGGCAACATGCTGGAGAACGCCCGCGAGTACTTCACCCGCTCCTGGGCCAACGTGCTGATCCCCGGCCTCTTCATCTACATGACCGTGCTCTCGATCAGCCTGGTCGGCAACGGCCTGCGCGACGCGCTCGACCCGCGGCTGAGCCGGTAGCAGGTTCTCACCCCTCGGCCTCTTATCTCCCTGCAAGTGTGCCAGCAGGGGTGCCGCGGGCCATGCACCAATGCCCACCGGTCCGCCACGGGGCACCTCCGCGACCCGCTGGACGATCACCACCCAGCAGCGTCGCATCGAAGCCCCAGGTCGGCTCCTCCCCCGCAAACTGTCTCCCTGACAGTTTGCGGGGAGTGCGGGCCGTGCGGTCAGCACCCGGACGACGAGCTAGTTGCAGGCGCCGGTGTCGCCGCAGAAGCCGGAGCAACACGAGTCACAGGCGTCGCCCCAATTGCAATCCGCCCCGCAGGCGTCGCCCGCGGCCGCGCAGGTCGCGGTCGGCGGCTCTTCAACGGCGGCGGGCGGCTCTTCGACCACGGCGGGCGGTTCCTCAACGACGAGAGGCTCCTCGCCGCACGTCCCATTGGCGCCACAATAGCCCGAGCAACAGGAGTTGCAGAAACCGCCGAAGCCGCAATCATCGGTGCAAGCACTGCCGTCCCCGACGCAGACTGGCGCCGGCGGCAATTGGCCACAGGCGCCGGCGGCGCCGCAGTAGCCCGAGCAGCACGAGTTGCAACTATCGCCCCAGTTACAGTCGTCGGTACAGGCCGCCCCATCGGGATTGCAGAGCGGCGCCAGCGGCTCCTCGCCACAGGTGCCGTTCGGCGCGCAGTAATCGGAGCAGCACGAGTTACAGGTGTCGCTCCAGGCACAATCGACGGTGCAGGCGGCGCCATCGCTCACGCAGAGCGGTTGCGGGTAGCACTCGTCCTCGGTTCGACAGATACCGGGCCCACCCATGAGGCCGGTTGACGAGCAACAAACCAGCCCGCTGTCGCAGGGGGCCAGGGTCCCGGTCGCGCAGTCACACCCGTCGCCGGTGCAGGGCGGCGGGGCGCAGGCCGCCGCCGGGGTACAGACGCCGGCGCCGCCCGGAATCGCCTCGCCTTGCTGGCAGCACACCAGGCCGGCATCGCAGTTGTTCTGAACCCCGCCGCTGCACACGCAACCGTCGCCCGTGCAGGGTACCGGGGCGCAGGCGTCCTCGGTGGTACAGATGCCGGCGCCGCCAGGGAGCGACGGGCCCTCCTGGCAGCACACCAGACCGGGATCACAGGTGTCCTGCACGCCGCCGTTGCAGTCACAGCCAGGGCCGGTGCAGGGCGCCGGCCCGCAGGCGGCTTCGGCGGTGCAAATGCCCGCCCCGCCGGGGATCGACGGTCCGTCCTGGCAGCACACTAAGCC
>JACCYK010000178.1 GCA_013696525.1 Chloroflexia bacterium | reverse complement strand
GATCGATCCCTACCGCCGCATGAGCTTCATCACCGAGCCGTTCGCCGCCTTGCCAGGGAGCCTGCCGATGACCATTGATTTTGCCAGCGGGCTCTATTTCCACCCCGAGAGCCGCGGCTTCCTCTTCGGCATGGGCGACCGGACCGAGGGCAGCTCGTTCACCAAGACCGTCGACGAGTCGTGGATGCTGACCACGGTCGAAGCCCTGGTGAACCGGGCCCCGATCTTCGCCGACGCCAACGTGATGCGGGGCTGGGCCGGATTCTACGAGATCACGCCGGACGACAACCCGCTGCTCGGCCACGTCGACGGCCCGGACGGCCTGGCGGTGGCGGCGGGCTTCAGCGGCCACGGCTTCATGCAAGGGCCGGCGATCGGGGCCTGCCTGGCCGAGCTGATCCTGGACGGCGCGGCATCCACGGTCGACATCACCCCCTTCCGCCCCTCCCGCTTCGCCGAAGGAGCGCCGGTCGCCGAGCATAATGTCATCTGACGATCCTCCGCCCTCGTTCCGGGAGATGACGAGCGGTCTCGCGGAGGCGTCGTTGCCGGGCGGAGCAACCGTAACGAAGGCGGTGAGCGCGAGCAGATGGCGACAACGATTGGCGTGGCGCGACTGACGCTCTATCTCGACGACAGCTTTTCGTTGAAGGACAAGCGGCACGTCGTGCGCTCGATCACGCAAAAGGTGCGAAGCAAATTCAACGTCGGCATCGCCGAGGTCTCGGACCTGAACGACATGCGAGTGGGGACGCTGGCGATCGTCTGCGTCTCCAATAGCGCCCCCCACGCCGACCAGATGCTGGCCACGGTGATCAATTTCATTGAGGCGCGGATCGAGCTCGGCGTCCTCGGCGAAATCGAAACGGAGCTAATCCCCTACGGCGACTGATCGCCACGGCACCAATCCGAACGCCATCGACACCGTCACGCTCAACCGAGGAGCCAACATGAGCCAGCACCGTTCAGCGACCGATCCGCAAGCAGCGCCCGATCGCGACGACGGCTGGATTGACGCCGGCATCCTCCCCGCCGTGCCCCCGTTCGATTTTTCCCATTCGCTTGCCTTTATCGGCTCGTTCGCGCCGGCCCAGCCCGACCAGGTCACCACGGCGACCAGCCTGAGCAAAGCGTTCATCGTCAACGGCCAGGCTGTCGCCGTCAGAATCACCGCCACGCCAGCGGTTACCGCCCCCGAGCTGACGCTCTCCGTACACGCCGACGCCGCGATCAGCGTCGAGCTCTTGGCCACGATCATCGACCGCGTCCGCTTCTACCTCGGTCTCGATGACGATCTGCGCCCGTTCTACGCCATCGCCCGGGTCGATCCCGCGTTTGCCCCGGTGTTGGCGCGACTGCACGGGTACCATCAGGTGAAATTTCCGACCCCGTTCGAGAACGCCGCCTGGGCGATCCTCAGCCAGCGCACCCGGATGCCAATCGCGCGCCGGGTCAAGCACGCGTTAACCGAAACGTTTGGGCAGAGCATCGCCGTGGCCGGCACGACCCTCTGGGCCTTCCCCGAGCCGGCGGCGATCGCGGCGGCGCCGGTGGCCGACCTCGAGCGGATCATCGGCAATGACCGGAAGGCGCACTACCTCGCGGCAGCGGCCAGCGCCTTCGCCGACGTTGACGAGACGTTCCTCCGGCATGGCCCGAGCGACGAGGTGGAATGCTGGCTCCGCGACATTCCCGGCATCGGCCCCTGGTCGGCGTCGTTCATCCTGATCCGGGGTCTGGGCCGAATGGAGGCGACCCCCGTGGAATCGGAGCTGGCGCGGGCGGCGGCCCGGTGGTACGGCCCCCTGGCACCCGACGAGCTGACCGAGATTGCCCGGCGGTACGGTCCCTGGCAGGGCTATTGGGCGCAATACCTGCGCGTCGCGCACGACCGCGCGTCGCCGACAGCCCGATGAGCGCGGGGCCGGCGGCTCAGAGCCAGCCGCTGCGGCGAAACACCAGCAGCAACGTGCCGCCCACGGCGAGCATCAACCCGAGGGCAAAGGGATAGCCGAGCGTCCAGTGCAGCTCCGGCATGAAATCGAAGTTCATGCCGTAGACGCTGGCGACCACGGTCATGCTCATCAGGATGATTGAGGAGGCGGTCAGCGTCCGCATGATCTGGTTGAGCCGGTTGCCGGTCAGGGACAAGCTGGCGTCGATCGCGCTCGACAGCAGGTCGCGGTAGAGATCGATCGCGTCGGTGACCCGCAGCAGATGGTCGTACACATCCTGGAGATAGACGATCTCGCGGTCGCCAAACAGCGGCGTGTCCCGCCGCAGAATCGCATTCAACACGTCGCGCTCCGGCGCCACCACCCGGCGCAGCGTGAGAAGATCTTTCTTCAAGGCAAAGATCGCGGCCTGCGCCCTCGGCTCACCCGTCGCGAAGACCTCGCTCTCGAGCGCATCGATGCGCTCGGCCAGGGAGTCGATCACCGGGAAATAATCGTCCACAATAGCATCCAGGAGATCGTACACGAGGAAGCCGACCCCGTACCCGGCACGCCCGCTCACCTGCCGGCCCCAGCGGTCGGCGGTCTCGGCGATCGCCGGCAACGGGTCGTGATGGATCGTAATGAGGAAGTTCTCGCCAACGATGAGATGGATTTCGTGCGTTTGCGGTCCCGCCGCTTCCGGCCAGGAGAGGGCAAAAAATATGATGACGAGGTACGTGTCGTAGTGGTCGAGCTTGGGCCGCTGGCGAAACCGCTCCGCATCCTCCCGCGCCAGCGGGTGTAGCGACACGGCCTCGCCGAGGCGCTGGAGGTCGTCCGGACTCGGGCTTTCGACATCGACCCAGGTGATCGTATCCGTGCGCTTCAGCAGCTCAGCGAGCCGCGCTACCGAAAGATCGCCGTGGATCCCGTCGCCATCGCGATGAACCTTGATCGTGATCATCGGCGCCGGCCGCCTTGCTTCCTCAC
Organism: Chloroflexia bacterium; assembly: GCA_013696525.1. Classification (GTDB taxonomy): domain Bacteria; phylum Chloroflexota; class Chloroflexia; order Thermomicrobiales; family UBA6265; genus JACCYK01. The sequence continues at coordinate 6,259 of JACCYK010000178.1, read as the reverse complement.
CGCGATCGAGCCAGCCATGGTCATCGGGCGCGATGCCACTGGTGGACCAGGATGATACCGGAACGGAACGGGCCCGCGCCGCGGCGGCAAGGGCATTGCGCTACGCTGGTTCGATGACGCGTATCGTCACTCGAGGGAAGCGTCGCATGGTACACTTGTCGCGGGCGCCTCACCAGGCGCTTTGCGGCCGTGTGCGCCGCCCGCGGCCGCTGCCCGATGGGTGCCGAATCATCGGGCCACGTGCCAGCGCGGGCGGAAGCCCGCCGACACTTGCCGATTCGGCTGATGACTGGACTGTTGCATCCGGCATTTCCGTTGCATAACGCGTGAACTACCGAGACAAGCATACAAGGAGCAAACTTTTTGCCAAAGAAACCGCAATACCGCAAGCCGCCGCGCCCGGTGAAGACCCCGGCCGGTACAGCACCCCCCGAGGAGCGGATCCGTCGTGACAACCCGGATGCGATCACGGTCGATGGCCGCGTCGTCGATGCCCTGCCGAACGCGATGTTCACGGTCGAGCTCGAGAACGGGCACAACGTGCTCGGTCATCTCGGTGGCAAGATGCGCAAGAACTTCATCCGAGTCTTGCCGGGCGACCGCGTCGTGGTCGAGCTCTCGCCCTACGACCTGACCCGCGGCCGGATCACCTTCCGCCACCGCTAACGCGACGTCGGAACGATCCCCGGCGGGCAATCTTCGCCCCATCTCCACGTTGCCGTGAGTCGTCCGATGCGCAAGGAGCTGGGATGCCGGCCTGGACGTCCGACGAGGAGCTATTTGCGCTCTGCCGGCGCGAGCTGTTCACCGCCGTCGTCGGCGACGTGATGGACAAAATGGGGCTGCTGCGGCAGTTCCTCCCCCCTCGCATCCAGCCGTTGCGATTTGATATGGTCTTGGTCGGCCGGGCGATGCCGGTCCTCGAAGCGGATGTCTTCACCGAATCGGCTCAGGCCGTGACCAACCCCGTCATGGCCCGGCCGTTCGGCCTCATGCTGCACGCCCTCGACGACCTCAAGCCGCGTGAGGTCTATATCTGCACCGGCGCCTCGCCCCGCTACGCCCTCTGGGGCGAGCTGATGACCACCCGCGCCCGCCACCTGGGCGCGGCCGGGGTCGTCCTCGATGGTTACCTCCGCGACACCGCCGGCATCCTCGACCAGGATTTTCCTACCTTCGCCCACGGCAGTTACGCCCAGGACCAGGGTCCGCGCGGCAAGGTGATCGACTTCCGGGTGCCGATCGAGATGGACGGCGTCCGCATCACCCCTGGCGACATCGTCTTTGGCGACCGGGACGGCGTCTGCATCGTCCCCCGCCCGGCGGAAGCCGAAGCCTTCACCCGCGCGGTCGAGAAGGTGCGCGGCGAGCACCTGGTCCGGCAGGCGATCGAGGGCGGCATGAGCGCCAGCGCCGCCTTCGAAAAATACGGAATCATGTAACGTCACCAGCGCCGACAGCACGCCGCTCCGGTAGCGGATGAACAATGATCGCCGCGGCCCGCCGCTCGACCTGAGCCAGGTCATAGATCATCTGCAACCGGAGCCAGAACTCCGGCGTGCTGGCCACGGCCTTTGAAAGTCGCACGGCCATCTCCGGTGAGATGCCGGCCTTGCCGTTGATGAGGGATGATAACGTCGGCCGGGACACGTGCAACATCTCGGCCGCCGCGGTGACCGTGCGCCCCAATGCCGCGATCGAGGTTCGCACAATCCGGCCGGGATGTGGGGGGTTCATCATTGCCATTCGCGTTTGCTGACTTCGCCTGACTTTTCACCACCGTTCGCTGCAATAGTTGGAACCAAGTATAATGAGACTGAACGAGAACGTAGGAGGAGACGACCTCATGAATGATCGAACAGCAGCCTCCCCGACCATGTCGTCTACCGCCGGCGTGCCAAAACCGTCGCCGCTGCCGCCGCCTGGACCGTCGAGCATGATCATCCGAACCCCGAATCCGCTACCGCCGCCGGACGATGTTCGATCACAGTAAGAGGAGCGCGGCGCCCGCGGCCAGGGAAATGAAAAAGCCTTCGATAAACAGGGCACCTGTAGCAAATCCAACATAACGCGCCTTGCGGATAAGCAATGGTTTGTTGGTGGCAGATGAAGCCGCATACTCTTCCGCCACCCAGCATCTGAGCGCTGCTCCCTCGATCGCTTGACTATGCAATTGAAGCGTTCGTATATCTGGCCTAAACTCGAGCGCTCGGATGCGAAGTGCAGCCCCTGCTGCGGCTAGCAGACCGATATACACGAGAACGGCGATCCCCAGAGCCACTCCGTAATCGCTGGCGGTACTTGGCTCGACAACGCCAACAATCCAAACGTCAGAGGTAAGACCGTACTTCCAACGCCGATGACACTCAATGCTTTCGTATCGAGAATATCGGAGGTGGAGATTTGGCTATCGAGGAGACGCTCAGCGAACGTGAAAAAGACCTGATCTGATGAAGGGACATCAACCGCCGCGTCTGAACTGATCTCCCCTTGCTCCCACTCGACTGGTACTGGACCGCGGAGACGTTGGCGTATCCAGGGGCGGAGCCCCACGAATCCCCGTAAAATCGCCAGCAACCCCAGGACCGCTACGCCAATCACGAGCAGCGGAAATCCGTCAACGGCCACCTGAGCTCCTGGCCAACCTCCGATGTCGTAGCCCGCCGCCAAGTTTGCTCCTTGGTCGTTACCGTTTACGCTTGGCAGAGGTGGTACGGTAGCATAGGGAGACACGCCTCAGTGACCAATTGGCTCAACGCCCACGGTACGCGTGGTGAACATCAGATGCAGTCGATCGCAACCCTCCAGACCGTCCAGGTTGGGACGCCGCACCGCTATGAGCATCGTGAGTCCGAGGCGGTGGCTGCACAGCCCTGGGAGACCTCGTTTGTTCGTGTGCCAAACCCGGCCCGGCGTTGGCTCTTCACCACGCATCTTGACGGCAACGCGCAGGCCGATACCAAGAATCACGGCAAGCCCAACCAGGCGGTGCTGCTCTACGCGGCGGCCCACTATTCATACTGGCAACGCGAGCTGGGCCGGCCCGAGATCGGGCCCGGCGGCTTCGCTGAGAATTTCACGCTTGATGGCATCACCGAGGCCACGGCCCGCATCGGTGATACCTACGCCATCGGCGACGCCCGGATCCAGGTTACCGGGCCACGCTATCCCTGCTACAAAATCGCGCGCCGCTGGGGCACTCCCAATCTCAATAGCCTGGTGGCTGCCACCGGCCGCACCGGCTGGTACTGCCGGGTCCTGGCGGAAGGATGGGTCGAGCCCGGCCTGCCGCTCCAGCTCGTTGCCCGCCCCTACCCCGACTACACCATCGCCCTCGTCAACGACCTCGGCCACGGCCGCAACCGCGACCTCGTCATGGCCAACGCGCTGGCCGCCTGCCCCCTGCTCCCGGAGTTCTGGCAACGCCTCGTCGTCGCCCGCGCCGCCGGACGTGAGCCGTGAGCCGTGAGCCGTCTGGGGCCCGGGTCGTCAAGGGTCCGGCAGCCGCGAGCCCCCGTCTTACGACTCACGACTCACGCCTCACGACTTCGTCGCGACGTGGACGCCAAACGGCGTGATCAGCGTCACCGCGGTGGCCTTGCCGGCGGCGTCCACCACGAATTCGAGCCGAAAGCCGGTGCGATCCCCGACCCGAAACTCGGTCCCCCGCCTGGGCGCCAAATCGGCCGCCGGCATGCCGGGGATGGCCACTTGGAGCGTGGTCGAGTCCCGAAACGAGACAACCAGCGGTTGCCCGCTCCAATCGTAGATCCCTACCAGACCCTCCAGGAAGCGCTCGTCTTGCATCTCGGCCGGCGGCCGCCTCGTGAAAACGATGTCCTTGACCGTCGGCTCGAGCGGCGCCGCCACGCTGACAATGTCGCCGCCGGCATCGGTCGTGAAGGTGAAGGGGACGGTTGCCCCAAGTCCCTGGTACTCATGATCGAAGGTATCGTAGTGGCGATGCGGCAGCGGCCCCATCATCGCGTTGAACCGGACGTCGAGGGCATCGTCCTTCAGCCCGATCACCATCCGGCCGTAGCCGGGGTGCTCATAGGTCCCGGCGTAATCGGCCAGCGGGTGGGAGGGGCTGGTGCCGGTCACGCGCTCGGTCGCGGTCCGGTCTTTGCCGGCGCCGGCCGCCGCCTTGACGTCAGCGGCATCCTTCAGGAACCGCTCGTTCCAGGGCACGGCGGGGAGGCCGAGCAGCCGGTCGAACACGGTGCAGGTGATCGCGTTCGGGATGGGTGAGCCAGCCTTGTTGGTGAGGGCCACCACGCCGAGGCCGTGGTCCGGCAAAAAGCTGACGAGGGACGAAAAGCCGTCGATGTTGCCGCCATGCGACACCTTGGTATGGCCGCGATACGAATCGACCGCCCAACCGTGGGCGTAGGCCGGCAGCGACGACTCGGGGTATTTGTTCCAGGTCGGCATCACCATTTGCGGCGCGTGGAGTTGCGCCATTTGCGCTTCGGAAATGATGCGCCCGCCATCGTACTCACCGCGGTTCAGGTTGAGCAGGAGCCACCGGCTCATGTCGTCGATGGAGGAGGTGATCGCCCCGGCCGGGGCGATCGCGTCGATGTTGCGGAATGGGACTTCCTTGGTCTCGTCGTCCTGCTCCCGGTACGGCCGGGCGTGATCCGGCATTTGCTCGGCCCGCGTCACCGAGCAAGCGCTATCGGTCATGCCGAGGGGGTCGAAGAGCCGCTGTTGGACCAGCGCTTCCCACTCGCACCCGGCGAGCTTCCCCGCCAGGTAGCCGGCGGTGAGGTACATCAGATTCTGGTATTGCCAGACGGCGCGGAGGTCGGTGGTCGGCTCCAGGTAGCGCAAGCGGCGCACCATCTCCTCCCGGCTGAGCCCGCTGCCATACCACACGGCGTCGTGCCGGGGCAGGCCGGAGCGGTGTGTCACCAGGTCGCGCGGGGTGATCCGCTCGGTGGCGACCGGGTCGGCGAGGGCGAAATCGGGCAGGTAGGCGCGGACCGGCGTCTCCCAATCCAGCTTTCCCTCGTCGGCCAGGATCGCCAGCGAGGCGGCGCAGATCGACTTCGTGCAGGAGGCGATCGAGAAGACGGTGCTCGTCGTCACCGGCAGATCTTCCGCCAGGTTCCGCTTACCAAACCCCTGGCGGAAAACGATCTCGCCATCCTCGACGACCGCGACCGCGGTGCCTGGCGTATCCCAATCCTTGAGCAGCCCCTCGACATAGGCCCCGAGGTCATTGAGCTTGGCGGGAGCTTTGCCGGGTGCAGCGGTTGTCACGAGCCGTCTCTCCATTCTCTAGCGGCGACTGATCCAGATGTCTCGTCACCTACGATACCGAATCTCGCCAACCAGCGCCGGAGTCATTCTTGCGGCCGCTAGGGCAAGTCACTACACTTAGCCGCATCGACCGCGAGTCGAAAGGAGCATGCAATGACGACGACCGAAACCCAGGCCCAACCGGCCGAGGATACGACGGAAAAGCCGGAGACCGTGGAAGAACGGGATGCCCGCGAGCTAGCCGAGCTTGGACCCGAGCTGAAGGCGATACTTGACGAAACCTGGGAAACGCATCTACCAGCATTGCGCTACCTGGCAGATCGCTAGTGCATTTTCTAACCGATGACGAGTTGATCGCCATTCACACCACCGTGATGCGGCGGCTGGGGGAAGAACCCCAGCCGCTGGTTCGTCCTGACCTCCTCGGTTCAGCATTGGCCCGGCCAATCTGGGCCGCGCGGTATGAAGGTGCTGACCTCATCACCCAGACGGCCCGACTCGGTATCGGCATCGCCCGCGCCCACGCCTTCGTCGATGGCAACAAGCGAACCGCGTACGAAGCAATGATCTTCTTTCTTGGGATCAATGGCGTCCGGCTCCGAGATCCGGGGTTAATGTTAGCCGAGATCGTCGAGTGGGCGGTTTTCCCTGAGGTCAGCGATGACGACGCCGAGGCGCGTCTCGCCGCGGCCCTGACCGACCTCCAGCAACCACCGGCTTGATCTTAAGGGCCGGGAACTTGCACGCGCCGCGCCTAACCGACAACACACGCTAAAATTTCCAGATGCGTTGCGCCAGCGTCGGCTTTTCCGGGTAGCCGCCGCGCTCCTCGGCCTGGCGCAGGTAACGTTGCCGGCTCTTCGCGACGAACTGATAGCCCAGCCAGCGGAAGGGCTCCGGCTCCCAGCGGCGTGAGCGGTGGTGGGTCATCGGCAGCTTGGTCAGCGGCGTATCGGCGCCGGTGATCAGATCGGCCAGGACCCGGCCGGAG
>JACCYK010000155.1 GCA_013696525.1 Chloroflexia bacterium | reverse complement strand
CCTCTACGCGGCGACCCGGTGGGCGTGGGCGCTCGGCATCCCCCTCGGGATTAGCGATGAGTTGTTTCGCGAAGGCCAGGCCACCGGCCTGTGGACGGCCGGAGCCGGTCTCGCCACGGTGGCGATCGGCGGCGCCGTCCTCACGTTGGGGCTGGTGCAGCGGTGGGGCGAAGTCTTTCCGCGTTGGATCCCGGTCCTCGCTGGTAGGCGGGTGCCCCCGACCCTGGCCATCGTCCCCGCCGCGCTGGTCTCCGTCGCGGTGACGACGGCCGGACTGATGTTTGTCCGGTTGACCCTCCTGGGCACCATCGGCGAGGCCTTCACCTTCATCGACTCGGCAGACTGGGCCGCCCTGGCGCCGGAGCTGCTGTGGCCGCTGTGGGGCGTCGCCCTGGCCGCGGCGACGCTCGCCTACTCCTACCGCCGGCGGGCCAAGGGTGCGGACCCGAACGGGGGGCAGGTCAGAGACGATCCAAGCTAAAGCGGTCGAGCCGGCCGTTCATGATGTCGGAAATCCGTGCCTGGTCGATGCCAAAATGGTTGGCGGCTTCCGCCCGACTCAATCCGCGGTCACGAATGACCTTGGTAATCCTCCTCGCGAGTTGAGATTTCAGCAGCAGTTCGTCGGCATCCTCAAGTCCGAGATCAGCAAAGATATTGTCGCTGCCTCGTGTGAATGGGAGGGATTTGGTTCTCATGTTCTTCACCTCCCGTTGTGCGCGTGTTCAGTCGTTGGGAGTCTAGTCGACGCGAGCGCAGCCGAGAAGCACGAGTCCGTCGAAGCCGCTTGCTCGCTGGGCAAAAGGAGTCAGATCCAGCACTGGTAGGGACTCGAACCCTTCTTGCGTCAGAAGACGGCTGAGATCCCTCGCAATGCAAGCGATGTAGAAGTTTTGGCTCGGGTCGATGAGTCCGGAGAGGTCGGTAAACAGCCCTTCGTCGGTATATTCGACGTTCTGTGCCGGCGCGAGGGCGATCAGCTCAAGCTCGACGACTTGTGCCGAGAGTTGCGTTTGTCTCCTCTCGAGTTCAGCCACGCGCTGTTCGAGCGTTTCGTTCACTTGGGCGACTCCGTGCCAACGACTGCCACCGACAATGACGATCGCCAGAAGAACAAGAACAATCAGACGCGTCACGTGGACCTCCTAATCTGAATTGCGCCGAGACAGCTTCCGATAGCGACGCCGGATGCTCGGCCTCCAAGCGCGGGGCTGAAAGTCGCCGCGCTGAAATCACCAACCCGGCTGGAAGCCGGCTGTGCTCCGCGACCGGCACCCCCTGCCAGCGCTGCATCCGAAACGTCACCAAGGTCCGCATGGTTCGCGAGCGACCGCCGCGTTGGCGACCACAGCCGGCTTCTAGCCGGGTTCGTATCCTTAGCGCGGTGGCTTTCAGCCCCGCGCTCGGTCGCCGACCGCCAATGCCGAGCCCGAGACGGCTTGGTTGAATAATCCGGGCAAACGCTCGTGCTCTGAAGTTGCGATGGAGAGAACCGTCGCCAGTTTGACGCCTTCTTGGCGATACCGGCACGCCCTTGTCCGAACGAACCACCAACGAATGCCTAGCCGGCGTCCGCATTAGTGACCGTTGGTGAACGCCTGGTCTGTATCTGGTGGTGGCGTCGGCCGGGGTGGGTAGGGGCTGGGGTCGGTTTTGGGGCGGCTGCCCCGTTTGCCGGTGTCGGGGACGACGGTGACGCCTTCACCGGGGCGATGCTTACTCTGATACTCGCCGTCGGTGGCGGGTTCGATCCGCTCACTGGAGTGGGGGTTGGTCCGCATTGTTTGGTCTGGCATGGGGGGCCTCCGAGCCTTCGAGGAAGTGGGCGTAGGCCATCACGTCGTGGGCGACCCAGACGCCGAGGCTGTCGACGACCGGTTTGACAAAGTTACCATGGGCATCGACCAGCCAGGCTTCCTGCAAGTAGATGTCGGGCCGTTTGGGATCGAGCGAGGCGAACGAGTCCTGGCCGAACTTGCCGGCGATGATGCCCTGGTTGTCCTTGAGATGGATGCGGACCCAGACGCCGTCGTGCTCCTGGGCGGCGTAATCCCAGGCGCTGGGGGTGCGGTCGTAGAAGCCGAGGCCGAAGACCTCCAGCACGCGGTCGACCGGACCGCGGGCGATCAGCCAGCCGAGGAAGGTGCCGGACAGGATCGGCAGGGCAACGCAGACGAGCAACGCCCACTGCAAGAGGGCCGAGAGGTTCTGGAGCAGGGTGCCGGCCACGTAGAGGTTGACGATCGTGATCGTGCCCAACGGCGAGCCCAGCAATTGGATGAGCGTGCCGGCGGTGATGGGGGTGAGGACCAGGCGCAGCTCGCTGGTCTCCCAGGCGTAGGCGACCGAGCGGCGGACGACGATGGTGAACAGGTAGCCGGGGGAGATCACCAGGGCGATGATGAGCAGGGCTTCGATGCTGGTGGGTAGCACGTAGTCCATCCTGGCCCCCGGTGCCGGAGATCGTCGTCGCCCGCGTTGCTGGGCTGAGCTTAATGCATTGCCGCGGCATCTCGCGGGAGCCCCGATCGGCGGCGTCGCTGCCCGCGATCGTCGAAGCTGAAGCCGAACGAGCCCAGCGGCCCGCCCATGTTCGCGGTTCGGGCCGGGCCGCCATTTATTTGCATCCTGTTAACAGCACGGCGGCGGTGCTGCTGGACAATAGGCTGGGGGCGACGGCGCGGGTGGGGATGGAGGTGCGGATGGAGATCACGTTTCTCGGAACCGCCGCGTCGGAAGGCTACCCCAATCCGTTCTGTGCCTGCGGCAATTGCGACCGGGTTCGCTCGATTGGCGGTGCCAGCCTGCGCAAGCGATCGGCGGCGGTGATCGACGACGAGTTGCTGATCGACCTTGGCCCCGATCTGCTGGCCGCCGCCCAGCTCCATGGCCGGTCGCTGGCCGGTATCCGCTACGCCCTCCAAACCCATGAGCATGCCGACCATCTCGATCCCTCGCTGTTGACGGCGCGGAGCCCGCTCTGTCAGGCCGAGACCGGCTGGCTCGATTACTACGCGACGACCGGGGCGCTCGATCTGGCGGCGACGGCGATCGGCAACTTGCCGGCCGCCGGCCTACACGATCCCGCCGTCGCCGCCCGGCTCCGGCTACGCCCGATCACCGTTGCCCCGTGCCAAACGTTCGCGGTTGGGCCCTATCTCGTCAGCGGCGTGCCCGCCAACCACGACCCGCGGCTGGCGGCGATGCTCTTTGCCATCCGGCGTGGCGACCGCGCCCTCTTCTACGGCACCGACAGCGGGCCGCTGCCGGAGGCTGCCTGGGAGTACCTGAAGCGGGAAGGGTGGCGGTTCTCGGTCGTGGTCCTCGATCACACCTTCGGCCTCGGCGACCGCGGCACCGGCCACATGAACGCCGAGCAGGTGATCGAGCAGATGGCACGATTTGAGGCCGAGGGATTGCTGGCCGGAGACGCCCGATTCTACGCGCACCATATCGCCCACCACAGTAATCCGGGCCACGACGAGCTCCGGATCTTCGCCGCCGCGCGGGGCTACGACGTCGCCTACGACGGGCTGACGGTGGTGGTCTGACGCGGTGGCGACGGCAGGCGACGATGGCGCGCCCATGGCCGTGAGCCGGCCCCTGGTGGCGTGGCCGGGCCTTCGCTGGCGTCGGGAAGCGCGGCGGACCGGGGGCTGGGCCGGCCTGCTCTATGTGCTGCCGGCGCTGGCGTTGCTGCTGCTGTTCGAGGTCTGGCCGATCCTGTTCAGCTTCTGGATCAGCCTCTGGACCTGGGACGTGCGGGCCGTCGAGTTCATCGGCCTGGCCAACTACGCCCGGCTCTTCGGCGAAGGGTTTGTCACCCTCGATTACAACGGCAACCTGGCCGCCGGCGAGGTGGCGGCGACGCTGATCGTCACGGTCTTCTACGTCCTCGGCACCGTGCCGGTGACGATTGCCCTGGCGTTTGTGATTGCCTACCTCCTGTTCCAAGGCGTGCGCGGCCTAGCCCTGCTGCGCACCCTCTATTTTCTGCCCTACGTGGCAAGCAGTGTCTCGATCGCGATCGTCTTCGGCTGGTTGTTCAATGGCCGGGTCGGCCTGGTCAACGCGCTCCTGGCGGGGGTCGGCCTGCCGACGTCGACTTGGCTGCAGGACCCCACCCCGGCGGCGAAGCGTTTGTTCGAGCTGTTCGGCAGCGATCTGCTCGCGGGGTGGCCGGACCTGGCGGCGGGACCAAGCATGGCGATGGTCGTCGTCATCATCTTCAGCGTCTGGTCCGCCCTGGGCTACAGCATCGTCGTCTATCTGGCCGGCCTGACCGCGATCCCGCGCGATCTGGTCGAGGCGGCGCGGATCGATGGCGCCGGCGGCTGGCGGGTGATGCGGAGCGTCGTCTGGCCCCTCCTCTCGCCGTCGACCTTCTTTCTCCTGATTCTCAACACGATCGGCGCCTTCCAGGCC
>JACCYK010000145.1 GCA_013696525.1 Chloroflexia bacterium | reverse complement strand
CGGGAATGAGGATGCCCGGTCCCAGCCCCGAGTCGCGGGCAATCAGGGTGTAGATGGCGGCGATGGCGAGGATTGCCAGCAGGGCCGGGCCCTGGTGGACCACCACTTCGCGGATGGCAAGCGGTCTGCCGTTGTCCGCGGCCGAGCTGGTGGGCGTCGGTGTCAAGCGCTCGCTCCCGATGCGGGTGAGGGTCGTAGCGATGCCGTCGCCGCGACGGCATCGCTGGATCTCGTGGAGCCAGCCCCGGTGCATCGTACCCGAAACCGAACCAGGCCGGAATTGCGCCATTGGGTCCAAACGCGAGTCGTCATCCCGTGCTGGCTATGACCGTGGCGCCGAGTTGGGTCCCGCTCGGGCGAGGAATTCCAGCACCCGCGGAAGCACCAGGTCGCCGCGCTCGAATGCCTGCGCGTGGTCGAGACCTTCCAGGGCGACGAAGGCGGCATTCGGCATCAGGCGGGCGGCGCGCGCGACCGGGTCCGGCTCATCGAGCGTTCCGGCGTAGAGCAGGGCGGCATGGGGAATGGCGGCGACGTCGCCCTTGGTCAGGTCTGGCTCCGCCAGGCGGGCGAGCCGGGCGGCGATGAGGGCCTCGGCATCGGAAGCCAACGTCCGCTCCCGTTCACCAGGCGACAGCCAGCAGTCGGGAAACTCCGCTTCCCACACCGCCACCAGCCCCGCCATGCCTTGGCGCAGACCGGCGATCATCGCGTCACCGTCGGGCGGGCGGGGATTGCCGCCAAAGGGGGCGGCGCCGCCGAGGATGAGCGACGCGACGCGGTCGGAGATAAGCCGGCCGAGCGCGTAGCCGAGATGGCCGCCCATCGAGTATCCCCAGAAGTGGGCGCGCTCGATCCCCTCGGTGTCGAGCACGGCGAGGACGTCGCCGGCGCGATGGAGCATGGAATACGCCGCCGGGTCGTGCGGACCGTCGCTGCGTCCCTGGCCGCGGGGGTCGAGCAGGATGAGGCGGTAGGCGTCCCGAAGAGCGGCGACGTAGCCGGCATCAACCCAATTCTCCAGCCAGCCGGCGAAGCCGATGTGGAGTACGAGCGGCGGTCCGCTCCCCGCGACCTCGTACCGGATGCGAACTCCGTCGTTGGCTGCATAAGGCATCGGTCGTTCCTCTCATACGAGGTCGTCAGCCGGTTGAATCGCCTCGGCGCCATACAGCATCATAGCCTCCCGGCGGTCGTCGGGTGACCGCCTCGGAGGGCACGGCAGCAAAGCAATTTCCCGGCGCGGCCTACAGTGTCCGGGATTCGGCTAGAATGCGGGTACGATAGGCGCAGCTTGGGGTGAGGGCTCGTTACGGCGAGGGGTGTATGGCCCGCTACATCGTCGGCCGGTTGCTCGGGTTGGTCTTTGTCTTGATCGCGGTGTCGATGGTGACCTTCTTCCTCACCCGCGCCGTGCCGGGCGACCCCTTTGCCCAGGGCGAGCGCGGGCTGGCGGAGGCGACCCGGCAGGCCCGCAATGAGAAGTACGGCTTCGACCGGCCGCTCTGGGAGCAATACCTCCTCTACATGGGCAACGCGGTGCGGGGCGATTTCGGTGTCCCCTTCCAGAGCCCGACCCAGACCGTGGTCGAGCTAATCCAGCAAACCTGGCCGGTCACGATCCGGATCGGGTTGCTGACCATCGCCGTCTCCTACCCGTTGGGCATCGCCATCGGCGTCATCGCGGCGTTGCATCGCAACAAGTTCATCGACTACTTCCTGACCTTCGGCGTCACCCTGGGCCTGGTGCTGCCGAATTTCGTGATCGCCATCTGGCTCATCCTGCTCTTCAGCGTCCGCCTCGACTGGCTGCCGACCGGCGGCTGGGGCCGGCCCGAGCACTACATCATGCCGGTCCTGGCCTATTCGCTGGGGCCGACCGCGCTGGTCGCCCGCTATACCCGAACCAGCCTGCTCGAAACCCTCGCCGCCGACTATGTCCGCACCGCCAGGGCGAAGGGGTTGCGTGAGCGCCGGGTGCTGACCTGGCATGTCGCCCGCAACGCGCTGATCCCGTTCGTGACGGTGATGCTGCCGGAGATCCCGAACATCCTCACCGGCTCGATCTTCATCGAGCAGGCCTTCCGCATCCCCGGCCTGGGCCGCTTCTTCGTCACCTCGACCTTCACCCGCGACTACCCGATGATCCTCGCCCTGGTCTTGCTGATCGCCGTGGTCTGGGGGCTGACCTATCTCTTCACCGACATCCTCTACACCCTGCTCGATCCCCGGATCCGGTTATGAGCCCGATGCGATCGCGCGACGACTGCCGGTGGGAGAAAACCTGAATGGAGATGGCGGCTGCCACGGATGCGACCGCGCCGCGGTTAGCGTTGCCGGTCCGGCGGCGCTCCAACCGGCGCCGCGCCCTGCGCCGGTTCTTTCGGCAGCGGCTGGCGGTGATCGGCTTGGCGATCACCGGGACCTTGATCCTGATCGCGCTGCTGGCGCCGTTGCTGGCGCCCACCGCCTATGACGCTTCAAACCTGATGGTGGCGAGCCAGTACCCGAGTAGCGACTATCCGTTCGGAACCGATGCGATCGGGCGCGACGTCCTCTCCCGGATCATGTATGGGCTGCAAACCTCGTTGACCGTGGCCTTCACCGCCGTCGCCATCGCCTGCCTGATCGGCATCCCGCTCGGCCTGGTGGCGGGGCTGCGGGGCGGCCTCGCCGATTTCCTCGTCCTCCGCCTGGTGGAGGTGATGACCGCCTTCCCCGGCATCCTCTTCGCCATCTTCCTCGTCTCCATCACCGGCGGCGGCATTCGCAACGTGATCCTGGTGATTGGGATCACGAGCTGGGTGGTCATCTGTCGTCTGGTCCGGGCCCAGCTGCTGACCCTGCGGGAGCAGGATTTCGTGCTGGCGGCGCGGAGCCTGGGGACGCCGGAGTGGCTGATCGCGGTCCGCCATCTGCTGCCGAACTCGATCGCGCCCTTGACCGTTGCCATCACGCTGGCGATCCCGACCGCGATCTTCACCGAGGCGGGGCTCAGCTTCCTCGGCATCGGCATCAACGAGCCGACCCCCAGCCTGGGCAAGATGGTGGCCGATAGCGCTCCTTATATCAGCGTCTACTGGTACCTGGGCCTCTTCCCGACCGCCGTGATCGCCCTGGCGATGCTCGGCTTCACTTTTGTCGGCGACGGATTGCGCGATGCGCTCGATCCGCGTCAGAATTAGCGGCTGCCGACGATGCTCGCTGCGGCGCGGGCAAGCGCAACATGAAGGAGAGACGATTGATGTCGAACTTCGATCCCACGATCGCGCGGCAGGTTGGCGCGGCCACCGGCACGGACCAGGCGCCCGGCCTCCGTCGCCTGGCCTTGCTCGATCAGCAGCTCCGGCGGCGCGGCGTCCTCGGCGGCGCCCTCGGCCTGGCGGGGCTGACCGCGTTGGGC
>JACCYK010000136.1 GCA_013696525.1 Chloroflexia bacterium | reverse complement strand
ACCCCTGGGTCCGGCAAACCTACGACCACCCCGCATCGTGGCAGCGGCGGACCCAACTCGCCGCCGACTCCATCGTCGCCCTGAGCCGGGTCCTGGATCCTTCCTAACAAGGAAGGCGATCGTCGGCCCGGCATCCCGAATGCCGCTGCCAGCATCATTCCCCTGATGTCCACGAAAAATGAGGCTGCCACGGTCGCGTTCGTAATCCGCGTCAGCGGAAGTTTCCCTGTGTCGACATTGAAAGAGGCAACCAAACCGAAGTACGTATAGTCTCAATCCGCGTGAGCGGAGGTTCGTTGCCGGCTTTCGAGCCTGCTGCTCGAGAGCATCAGGAAGCACAACCTTTCAATCCGCGTGAGCGGAACGACTTTGCTGACGTTGACCGCGGCGGCTTTCGGAGCTGGGAGTACTACGACAGTTTCAATCCGCGTGAGCGGAACGACTTTGCTGACGATGCGTCGCCGGCGGTCCAGCGGCGGGCGGGGGCAGGTTGTGGCCACCCCGCCCCAAGCATACCCCGGCTGGTACCTCGAGGCCGCCCCCGGGTTCGATCATGGTGATCCGGGCGACGGGAAGGCGGTCGCGGTTGTGAGGTCCTGCTCATTTCTTCATTATTGATAGTAACTTCCTGTATAATAGCAAGCGCACGATACGAACGATGCCCCACGGCGGGGGCGCACCAGGGCGCCTCGGCGGCGCCGAGACAAGGGGACATCCTATGGCAGCCACGGCGACGACGAACGTGATTCCCGGCAGCCACGCCGATCTACTCGATTCTACGGCGCTGGCCCATGTCGCCACCATTGGGCCGGACGGGGCGCCGCAGAATAACCCGGTATGGTTCGGCATCGAGGATGGGAACATCCTGTTCAGCCAGACCAAGGCCCGCCAGAAGTACAAGAACGTTCAGCGCCAGCCGCGGGTGGCGCTCTCGATCGTCGATCCCGCCAATCCCTACCGCTACCTCGAGATCCGGGGCGTGGTCGAGCGGATCGACGAGGATCCGAACAAAGCGTTCATCAACCTGATGGCGAAGAAATACCTCGATCAGGACGTCTACCCCTGGCACCAGCCGGACGAAGAGCGGGTCGTGATCGTCGTCCGCCCGGAGCATACGACCACGATGGGGTGATACGGCGTCCGCTTCATCTCCGCCATCCCCGAACCGATGGCCGGCAGCGATATGAGTTGTCGGCCGCGGAGCGCGGGGCTAAACCCCCGCGCTGAGATCATAAACCCGGCTAAAAGCCGGCTCCGGTCCGGGGTGAGCGACGCCTGGCGGTCGGCTCAGCCAGCTTCAGCTGGGTTTGTGGCTTCAGCACGGGGGGTTAGCCCCGCGCTTGCTCACGCCGCAGCGATTCGATGCGCACGGGATTCTGCCGAAGTCCAATGAGGCCGTCACCAGATGCGCCTCCCGGCTCCTCACGGCCCGCCGTCAGGCCGCTCGTTCTCCTGTTGCAGCTCACGCAGATACTCGTCCAAGCGGTCGAAGCGCTCTTCCCAGATCTGACGATACTGGTCCATCCAGGCATCGACCTCGCGCAGGGGGGCGGTCTCCAGCCGGCAGGGCCGCCACTGCGCCTGCCGGCCCTGGCTGATCAGCCCCGCCTGTTGCAGCACCTTGAGGTGCTTTGAGATGGTGGGCAGGCTGAGGTCGAAGGGGGCGGCCAGCTCGGTGACGGTGGCCTCGCCCCGCGCCAGGCGGGCCAGGATCGCCCGCCGGGTGGGATCGGCCAGCGCGGCGAAGATACTGGTTAAGTGGTCAGAAGCCATGGAATTGTGCCTATTTCACTAATTAGCTTATCAGCATACTATACACCCTCCGTACGTCTGTCAACCGGGGTGCCGCGCGGCACCCCGGAGGCCGTATTACTCGGCCTGGCCATACAGTTCGAGGAACCGGTCGAGGTCGTTGAGGTCGGCGAACCGGGCGGCCAGCAATTGGCGCGGCCAGTCCCACCAGGCGATGGCCCGTAGCCGCTCGGCCACCGGGCCGGGAAAGCGCTCCCGGATCGGTTTGGCGGGAACGCCGCCAACGATCAGGTAGGGCGGCACGTCCTTCGTCACCACCGCGCCGGAGCCGATCACGGCGCCGTCACCGACGCTGACGCCGGGCATGACGATGGCGCCGTGCCCGATCCAGACATCGTGGCCGATCGTCACCGGATGGGCCCGTCGCCAGGTGAAAAACTCCTCGTCGTCGGTCTCGGCGAAGCCGAACATCCGGCGGCGATAGGTCATGTGGTGCTGGGTGACGCGGTGCATCGGGTGGTTGCCGGGGTTGAGCCGGACATGCGAGGCGATGGAGCAGAATTTGCCGACGGCGCTGTAGATGATCGAGACGTCGCCGGCAGCATAGGTGTAGTCGCCGACGGTCGACTCGACGATCGAGCAGCCCGGTCCGATATCGGTCCATTCCCCCAGCTCGCTGGCGTGGAGCCGGGCGCTGGGGTGAACGCTCGGCGCCGGGCCGAGCAGCTTCGGCGGCCGAGCCGAGGTTTGCTCTCGTTCGGCGGTTTGCTCGGAGATGGCCATCCGCTACACCGCCGTCCCGGCTACCGCGAGCCGCGTCCTGCCGTTGGGAAAGACCGCGACGCCGGCCGTGGCCTCCGGGGCGCGGGCAAAGCCGAAGGTTTGACGGCCGGCGACGAAGGGCGCCTCGACGTGCGGCAAGCCCTCGCGATCGCGCCGGACCAGGATCAGATCGGCGGCCAGCCCTGGGGCGATGGCGCCGCGGTCGGTGAGGCCGACGGCCCGGGCCGGGGTGCGCGAGATCATCCGCACCGCGGTCGGCAGGTCGGCCAGGCCGCGATCGGCCAGGGCAAAGGCGGCGGGCAGCAGGCAGGGCGCGTGGTAATCGGCGCAGATGGCATCGGCCAGGCCCAACCGGATCAGCTCGGCCGCCGCCAGGTTGCCGCTCTGCGACCCGCCGCGGACCACGTTTGGCGCCCCGATCACAATCGTCATCCCGTGGTGCCGGGCGTAGCGAGCGGCTTCGATCGTGATCGGGAACTCGCAGATGGTGGCCCCGATCGCCAGTTGCTGATCGACCTTGGCCACCGTGTCATCGTCGTGGGTCGAGATGATCAGCGGCAGGTGGGCGGCGGCCTCGGCCACCCGCCGGTAAAAGGCGGGTACGCTCTCCTGGTCGGCCAGCGCCGCCCGCATCCGTTCCCGGTACCACTCGGCCGGGGTCGCCTCGTTGCCGCGCGACTCCTGGTTGACGTGTGCCAGCGCGATCAACCGTTCAACGTCCCGGTACTGGCCCTGTCCGGGGGCGTGATCGTTCAGCGAAACGTAGGGGACGCGCATCTCGCACAATGACGGCAGCGCCCGTTCCAGCGCCCCGGGGGTGCGGACATCGAGCCGGTGCAGCACGTTGTGCCGCACCGCCCGCGCCGGCGAGTCGTTGAAGCCGGCGATGAGCGCGGCCTTTACTTCGGCGTCGGCCAGATGCCGCTGTTTCTGGGCCCGCTCTTGGAACGAGATGGCGTGGAACTCGGTGGTCACGCCGGCCGCCGCCAAGCGCCGTTCCATCGTCTGCAGGGCGAAGGCGATCGGGAGGTTGGCGCCGGCTCGCGGGTTGATCTCGAACTCCCAGTTGTCGTTGTGCAGATCGACGATGCCGGGCAGGAGATAGGCGCCATCGCCCCGCACCATCGCCGCTTGTTCGGTGACGGAGCTAAGCGGCCCCGCGTCGATCGTGGTGATCACGCCGGCGTCGATCCGCACGGCGGCGTGCTCGATCACCCGCTCGGGCAGCACGGCCGTCACGTCCGTGATCGTCAAACTTTCCATCCTGGCGGCGCCTCCGTCAGTGCTTACGGCCGCGGGGCCGGCGGCAGGCGCCGCCGGCCCCTTAATTCGGTGGGACGGGTCGCTTACTCGAGCGATTGCAGGTCGAGATCGAGCAGGCGGGCAACCTCGCGCAACGGGTCGTAGTAGTTGTCGAGATGGGCCAGGCCCAGGTCCTGATCGATGTTCGGATCGACGTACCAGCGGCCGGTGGCGGCGATGAACTCCGGGTTGTCCGGCGTCGCCAGCAGCGCATCCTTGACCGCCCGCTTCAGGCTGTCCGGCAGCTCGGAGTCGACCGCGAACGGTGTGCTGGGGATGGGGTCGGACATGGCGAGCATAGCGAGACTGCCATCGGGGCAGGCGTCGAACAACGCTTGCAAATCCTCCGGCGAGCGTTCCTTCCCAACCTGGCCATCCTCGAACCCGCAGAAGTCGATCTGACCCTCGGCGGCCAGGTTGTAAAGGGTGGTTTCAGTCGACGCCGCCGCATCGACCTTGTCATTCCAAAGCGCGATCGCCGACGTCGGGTGGCTGCCGGAGAAGACCGTTTGCATCTCGGTATCGGGATCGACCCCTTGGTTCAGCAAGTAGGCTTTCGGGATCAAGTGGCCGGAGGTCGAGGCCGGGTCGACAAACGAGAAGCTACGGTCCCGCAGGTCCTCAATGGTGTTGATCCCGCTCCCCTTCTTGACCGAGATCACGCTGTAGTAGGCCGGGGTCAGGCTCGGATCGAAGACCGGGGGCTCGGCCCGGGTGGAGACCCCGATCGCCAGCGCCTCGGCCCCGGCTTCCTGGACGGCCAGGATGTAGGAGAAGGGTCCGGTGGTGCCGCAGTTGGTGTGCCCGGCCCGCATCGACTCGATGACCGCGTTGTAGCTGGTGCCGGTGGTGTAGTTGACCGGCATCCCCAGCCACGCTTCCAGGTAGGCCGCGAGCGGCTCGGCGTTATCGAGCGCCGCTTCGGCATCGTCACCGCCGAAGAGACCGCATTCCATGGTTTCCGGCCAGCCGGTGCGGTCGTACTCGGGGGGCGAGGCCGGGGTCGCCTCGCTTTGGGCGACGACGGCGGTCGAGACGGAGCCGAGGATCAGCAGGACAATAAAGCTCGCCAGCAGCTTGTGTGGTCGAAGACGCGCCACGGAGCACTCCTTTCGCGATCGTCGGAAACGAGCGGGGTCTGGT
>JACCYK010000095.1 GCA_013696525.1 Chloroflexia bacterium | reverse complement strand
GGCTCGGTCTCCGCCAGGTGCCAATCGGTCCGGCGCAACCTCATCTCGATCACATGAAGCTCGTGCCGGGCCGGGCCCACCCATTCAACATGTTCGCCCGTCATCACGAAGCCGACCCGTTCGTAGGCGGCAATCGCCCGCGGATTGTGCCGGAACACCTCGAGCCGGACTTCCGTCAGATCGTGAAACTCGAATGCCTCGGCGACGACCAGGCGGGTCGCCTCGGTGCCGTAGCCACGATTCCAAACGTCCTTTTCGCCAATCACGATCCGAAACAGGGCGGAGCGGCGACCGGTGGTCCGTTTCACCATGTCGGTCAGCGCCGTCGTCCCAATGAGACGGTCGCCTTCCCGCTCATGGATCGCATAGCACAAGCGACGCAGGGACAGCGGCAGGATCAGCGAGTCAAAATAGCTTGCCGACTGATCGTCCGACAGCGGCTCAAGGTCATGCCGGAGCAAGTGCGCGATTTCGCGATCGGCATACCAGCGCTGAAAGGCACCCTTGTTGGCGGGAACGTGCTCCCGCAGCTGAACGAGCGTTCCCGCCCGGATCAGGCTCACGGGCCGCACTTCTGGAGGAGCCTCCTCCGAGGCTGGTGGCCGCTGCCGTCGCCAACCCAATCGCTCTAGCATGGTGTCACTATACCAGTGGCGCTTGGTCCGCCAGCGAATGTCCGGGGAGCTGGCGCTAATCGGCAATGCGACGCTCCAGATCCCCGGCAGATGGCCACGACTGGCCGCTCCGACGCTTTGGACTTGAGACCGGGCTACAGGGCGCCGACCTCGGTCAGCAGCTCCACCGTCCCTTGCAAATCGGCGAGATCGCTGAGGTCAATCTCCGGGCTGCCGACCTCCGTGATCGGCGGCAAGTCGACCGGGGACGCCACTCCGTCGACGACTGGATACTCTGAGGTCGATTCGGTAAAGTACGTCTGTCCCTCGTCACTGATCAGGTATTGGACGAACGCCAGCGCATCTTCCTGATGGGTGCCGCTGGCCAGGATGCCGGCTCCCGCGACATTGATCAGGGCGCCGGGATCGCCGGCCTCCAGGTAGTGGTTGGCAATGGGAAAATCGTCGCCCTCTTCCGCCTTGACCGCGTACAGGTAGTAGTGGTTCACCAGTCCAAGCGGGATCTCTCCGTTGCCGACGGCAAGCACGATGTCGGTGTTGCTGCTGCCAAAGCTGACGACATCATTCGCCAGCATGCCTTCGAGCCAGACTCGCGCGGCGTCATCGCCGCGAAGCACGCGGAAGGCGGTGACAAACGCCTGGAACGAGGCGTTCTCCGGCGCCCAACCGACCTGGCCGCTCCATTCCGGCTCGACCAGCGCCTCAACCGTCGTCGGCAGATCAGCGTCGGTGTAGGTTTCCGTGTTGTAGACGACGACCCTGGCCCGGGCCGACGTCCCGACCCACAGTGCCGCCGGCGAGCGGAAGCGCGCATCCACGACGCCCAGCACATCTTCCGGCATCGCCGCGAACCGGCCTTCCTCGGCCAGGAGGCCAAGCGCTCCGGCGTCCTGGCCAAAGAAGACGTCGGCCGGGGAGGCATCGCCTTCTTCCAGGATCGTGACCGCCAGCTCGGCCGTGCCGGCAAACCGAACATCGGCCTCGATTCCCGTCTCGGCCGTGAACCGCTCGATCAACGGACCGACCAGGTTCTCGTTCCGTCCCGAGTAGATCGTCAACCGCTCGCCGGTCGGCGTTGCCGCCTCCTCCTGCGCCCGGACCGGATTTCTCGAGCCAGCGGCAAACGCCGCCGCGACCACGCTCGCGCCAAATCCCTGAAGGATTGACCGCCGGTTCATCCCGACCACGTCGCTTGCCAAAGAGTGCCGCCGAAGCGCCTGGTCATTCCACCGCGTCATTGGATCAGTCCTTTCTCGATTCCGACGTAGTCGCGCCGCGACTACCCACCAGACCACCGGAGACCTTCAGCGGAAGGCGAGAGGCAACCACCACCTCAACCGATGCCACCAAAGGGTCCGGTGCTTATATCCGACTGATCTAGTCGGAATTAGAAATAACCTACGATCTACCGGCGATCGTGTCAACCCCTCGATCGACTGGATCGGGACGACCGCTTGGGCAGCAACAATGCGTCAACACGGTCAGGGCTGGTCAGTGCATAATTTGACCGGCGGCGATTGCAACGGCGCGTTTGCTGCATCCAGTGAGAACCGGCATCTCGGGACAGCGGCTGCTGTCCGCGGTATGACGACGAGGATGGTGGGCAAGGCCGCACGCCGCGGCGGGGCCGGAAGATTGGATGATCATCAGCAACGTGAACGAGTCACGGCCGCGCGACCGCGCCCGGAATGTCATTCTGTTAATCGGCGACGGCATGGGACAGGCCCACCGGTTCGCCGCCCAACTCTTGATCGCCGGCCTAAATGGCCGGCTGGCGATGGACCGTCTCCCCCATTTCGGGATGATGTGTACCCTCTCCCGCGATCCTGGCACGTTCGTTACCGACTCGGCGGCGGCGGCGACCGCGCTCGCCACCGGGGTGAAAACCTACAACGGCGCCATCGCGATCGACCTTGAGGGCCATCGCCAACCGACAATTCTAGAAATAGCGCAACGCGCCGGTAAGTCCGCCGGCCTCGTGACCACCTGCCAGATCACGGACGCGACGCCGGCCGCCTTCGGCGCCCATGTCCCGAATCGGTCCGACCATAGCGAGATCGCCCGCCAGTACGTTGAAGAAACCGGTGTCGACGTCATCCTTGGCGGTGGCGCCGTCTATTGGAACTCACCGGGTACGCCCACCGGGATCGCGCCGGAGACGAGCGAGCTTCGTCTGCTCACCCAGGGCACGGCGGGAAACCTCGTGCACCGGGCTCGTGAGATTGGCTACCGGACGGTGTCCACCTCTCGTGAACTGGCGGCGACGGCCGCGGCTCCCGACACCAGGCGCTTGCTTGGCCTCTTCGCCAACCAAGAGCTGTTCCGCCAGCGGGCGGAGGGCCAAGGCGATGCCTATGACCCCCCGGTCACCCTCGCCGAGCTGACTAATGCCGCCATCTCGGTGCTTTCTCAAAACGAGAACGGGTTCTTCCTGATGGTCGAGGAATCGGCGGTCGACCGGATGGCGCACCGGAACAACGCCCGGTTGACGCTGAAGGGCGTCTTGGAGCTTGACCGCGCGGTCCAGGTCGCCCTCTCGTACGCGGCCCGCGATCCGGCCACCCTGGTGATTGTGACCGCCGACCACGAATGCGGCGGCCTCGCGATCGCTGGCTCCGACGACCCCGCCTATCCGTACGAGCCCTCCAGCCGGACGATCGATACGAGATTGGCCGGAGAAGACGGCCCGTTCCCCGTCGCCGGTACCGACTTCGCCTTTATGATGGGCTGGGCAACCACCGGCCATACCGCCGCCGCGGTTCCCGTCACCTCGGTCGGCCCAGGAGCCGAGCGACT
>JACCYK010000091.1 GCA_013696525.1 Chloroflexia bacterium | reverse complement strand
GGCCTGGATCGCGATGACGCTGGCCCAGGAGACGCCGATCCTACTGCTGGACGAGCCGACCACGTACCTCGATCTCGCGCATCAGCTCGAAGTGACCGAGCTGGTGCGGCGGCTCAACCGGGACGAAGGGCGCACGGTGGTGATGGTCCTCCACGACATCAACGAGGCGGCCCGGACCAGCGACCGGATCATCGCGATGAAAGACGGCCGCATCCTGGCGGAGGGGACGCCGGCCGAGATCGTCGTGCCGGAGCTGCTGCACGATTTGTACGGCATCGCCTGCGATGTCCATGCCCATCCCGCCAGCGGCGAGCTGTATTGCATGCCCCGGAGTGGACGCCCGGCCGCGACCGGTTGGCGCCCCTGCGCGAACTGTCCCGGATTCGGGGTCAAGCGGGTCTGCTCCGGGTACGGCGGCACCGCCGTCCTCAAGGATGTGAGCGTCGAGCTTCCCGCCGGTCAGCTCACCGTCATCGTCGGCCCAAACGCCTGTGGCAAGTCAACCCTGCTGCGGACGTGCGGCCGGCTCTTGGACCCGATGTCGGGCGAAGTCACCCTGGGCGACGACCCCATACACCGTGGCTCCCATCGGGCCCTGGCGCGGAAACTGGCGCTCCTGGCCCAGGGCGCGATCGCGCCGCCGGGCTTCGTGGTCGAAGACCTGATCGCCCTCGGCCGCCTGCCCCATCAGCATTTCCTTCATCGCTGGCGAAAAGAAGACGAAACCACGGTAGTGGCCGCGATCGGCCGCACCAACCTGGCCAACCTGCGATTCCGCGATCTAGAAACCCTCTCCGGCGGTCAGCGCCAGCGGGCCTGGATTGCTTTGGCGCTGGCCCAAGACACCCCGGTGCTCCTGCTCGACGAGCCGGCTACCTTTCTCGATCTCGCCGCCCAAATCGCCCTGCTCGACCTCGCCCGCGGGCTCAACCGGCGCGAGGGCCGCGGCATCGTGATGATCCTGCACGACCTCAACCTGGCCGCTCGCTACGCCGACCAGATTGTGATGATGAAGGCCGGTGAGATCGTGGCCGTCGGTCCCCCGGCCGAGGTGATCACCCGCGATGCGTTGCGCCAGGTGTTCGAGGTCGAGGCCGATATCCTCACCGATCCCCGGACCGGGACGCCGGTCGTCGTGCCGTTGCGGGTAATCGGCCAGTTGCTTGGCCCCGAGCCAGCCTGTGAAACAGCTTCGCTTGCGGTGGCCACCGCTTAGTTACGGGTATTACGTAACGATGGGAGGGGTCAAAACGTCGTCGATCGCGCTGGCGTCGCCACCAGCACCGCGTCCCGGACCGCGTCGATTGCCCGTTCGCAGTCTTCGCGGCTGACGTCAAGGTGTGTCACCGCGCGCATCACGGTCGATTGACTGTAGGCGCCGCCGATGCGGACGCCGCGCTGGTTGATGACCGCTTCGATGGCGGCCGGCATCAGGCCGGTCTCCTTCACGTCGAAGTAGACGATGTTGGTTTCGATCGGCGCATGCAAGAGGCGAATGCCGGGAACGGTCGCCAACCCTTCGGCCAGGACCCGAGCGTTGGCGTGATCGTCCGCCAAGCGATCGACGTTGTACCGGAAGGCATAGATGCCGGCGGCGGCGATGATCCCGGCCTGGCGCATGGCGCCGCCGAGGAGATGCTTCCAGAGCCGGGCCTCCTCGATAAATTCGTGCGTGCCGGCCAGGACCGCGCCGACCGGCGCCCCGAGCCCCTTCGAGAGATCGACCCAGACCGAGTCGGTGTACGCGGCGAACGTCGCCGCTGAATTGCCGCTGGCGACGACCGCGTTCATCAGCCGGGCGCCGTCCATGTGCAGCTTCATCCCGTTGGCGTCGGCCAGCTCGCGCAGCTCCGCCAGCCGAGGTAGGGGCCAGACCGCGCCGCCGCCCCGGTTGGTCGTGTTCTCGACCGAGATCAGCCCGCTGCGAGCGGCATGCGTACTGCCGGGGTTGATAAACCGCTTGACCTGCTCGACCGTGAAGATGCCGCGCTCGCCAGCTACCGACCGCAAGATCACGTTGCCGATGACGGCGGGACCGCCCCGCTCGGCGATGTTGGGGTGGGCTTCCTGATCGAGGATGACCGTCTCGCCGCGGGCGCAATGCACGGCATAAGCGATCACGTTGCACATCGTGCCCGACGGCAGAAAAAGCGCGGCTTCCTTCCCGGTCAGCGTTGCCGCCAGCTCCTGCAGCTCGTTGACGGACGGGTCTTCGCGTCGTTGCTCGTCGCCGACCGGCGCCGCCACCATGAAGGCGCGCATCTCCGCCGTGGGCCGGGTCGCGGTGTCACTTGAGAGATCGATCACGCCTCGTCACTTCCTTTCGCCTGCCGCCGTCCGCTTCTGTCACGATTGTACCCATGCTCAACGATCCAGGTGAGACGGTCGTCCCGATGGCGGCGATATACTGCCGCCAGGGGCCGGGCGCCACGACCAGATTGGGGACGTGTTAGTGCGATGGCGGACTTCTTCCGGCAGATTCGCGGCTATCGCCCGGAGATCAAGCTCTTTCTCCTCTTCAATCTCCTCGCCAATGTCGGCCTCGGCGTATTCGTCCTCATCTTTAATCTCTACCTGACCGCCCTCGGCCTGCGCGAGGACGACATCGGCGTGCTGAGCGCGGCCCAGACCCTCTCCATGGCGGCGGCGGCGGCCTCGATGGGGCTCATTCTGAACCGGTTCGGCCTCTGGCGCACGATCGTCGGCGGCACGGCCGTCTTCGTGCTCTCGGCCGTCGCCCTCTCCCTCTCGGAAACGACCGTCACCCTCTTACCCCTGACGATCGCGTTTGGCATCGGCTTCGCCTACATGGCAACCGTGACCATGCCCTTCATCATCGAATGGACCCGCCCCGACCAGCGCCAGCAGGTCTCGGCCCTCACCTTTTCCTCGGCCGCGATCTCCACTACCGTCGGCTCCCTGGTGGGCGGCTTCCTTCCGAACCTCCTCCCCTTCAGCGAGATCGTGCAATACCGGCTGACCCTCATCCCCGGCATGCTCGTCACCGCCGCCGGCTTTTACCCCCTGCTGGCGATGGGCGAAGCCCGCCGGGGCAAAGCCCCGGTTGACCCGGGCGACGTCCGGGCCGACACCGCCGGCGACCGGCGGCAGGTCCGGCGGGACATGACGGTGTTCGTCGCCATTGGCGGGCTGATGGCGATCGGCGCCGGCTTGGTCGGCCCCTTCTTCAACGTCTACCTGGCGACGCTCGGCGCCAGCTCGACCGCGATCGGCCTGGTCTTCGCCGTGGCGGGGCTGTCGTCGGCGGTCGTCGGCCTCACCGCGCCGGCGGTGTCTCGCCGGTTTGGCTCGCTGTGGGCGGTGGTCGTGGTCCGCGTCGCGGCGGTGCCATTCTTCCTGTTGCTCATGCTGACCCCGGTCTTCCCGGTCGCGATCCTGGCCTGGGTCGCCCGCCAGACGAGCATCAGCATGGCCTGGCCGATCGATTCAACCTTCATCGCCGAGATCTTGCCGCCGCGCTCGCGGGCGTCCGTCTTCGGGCTCCGTTCCGCCGCTTGGAACGTCGGCTTCTCGATCGCCAGCCTGGTCGGCGGCATCCTGATCGTCCGCTACGGCTACCACCTGAACTTTCTCGGCCTGGTGATCTTTTCCGTGATCTCGATGGCCCTCTTCGGCGGTTACTACGCGCAACACCCCCGTATCAAGTCCGGTGAAATCACGATGGCACTCTCGCCGCGGGCCCGGGCGCGGCTGGAACGGGTCCAACAAGAGCAAGCCGCCGCGGCCCTGGCTGAATCGCCGGCCCTGCTACCCACGATCGATCCCGGCCAGGTCGACGACCTGCCGCGGGAACAAGCGGGCGGCGCCAAGCCAAGCCCCAAAACCATCGATCGCCGTGCCGCGCCTCCGACCGTCACCGCCGCCGGCACGTCAGACAAGGAGCGCGGCGTCGATCCCGGCTGATCGGGCAACGGCCGCGCGGATCGTTCGCTGGTCACGCGACACGCGGCGGCTCGGTCTTCGTTGCAGATGATGACGGCAACGACGACCGTGTTGGCGATGACGCTGCCAAGCGGCGATCAATCGCCACGAAAGGATCAGGACGTTGGCGCGGGCACCATCAGGAACAACCCGACGGCAAATCATGACGGCCGGAGCCGGGGCGCTCGCCACGGCGGCGCTCCGGCCCGATCCCCGGACGATGGCGCGGACGATGGCGCGGACGACCGCTGAAGCCCGCGTCGAATCTTGGATCGAACGGTTGAGCCCGGCCGAGAAGGTCGCCCAACTCTTCACCGTCACCGTCGCCGGCACCGCCTTGACGAGCGAGGAAACGGCCTGGCTGACCGAATGGAAGCTGGGCGGCGTCATCCTGGTGGAAAGCAACATCGGCTTCGCCCCTGAATTGCGGGCGCTGATCGCCGCGATCGCGGCCACAAATCCCGACCTGCCGCCGCTGATCTCGGTCGATCAGGAAGGTGGCCCCGTCACCCGCTTGTACAGCGACCCCGTGCCGGGCCCCGCCGAGCTGGCGCGGCTGCCAATTGACGAGGTGCGGGAGCTGGCCCGCGTGCGCGGGGAATTCCTGGCCGATTTCGGCTTCGCCATCAACTATGCGCCGGTGGCCGATGTGGCCTATGAACCGGAAAGCTTCATGGCCGGCCGTGCCCTGGGAGCGGACCCAGCGACCGTCGCCGCCAAGGTGGCGGCGATTGTCGAGGGGACGAACCTGACCCCGGTGCGGGCCACCGCGAAACACTTTCCGGGGCATGGCCGGACCGCGGTCGATTCCCATCTCGCCTTGCCCGAGGTTGACATTTCCTTTGCCGAGTGGTGGGAGACCGACGCTCTCCCCTTCCGGGCCGCGGTCGAGGCCAGCGTCCCGCTGGTGATGCTCGGCCATCTCCTGTATCCCGCCTGGGATACCGTCCCCAGCTCCCTCTCGGGCGTCGTCGTCGAAGTCTTGCGCGACGATTTTCAGTTCGACGGCGTCATCGTCTCCGACGACCTGGGGATGGACGCCCTCGGCCAAATCCATCCCTTCGCCGTGGTCGATCAGGCAATCACCGCCGGCCTCGATTGTCTCCTCTACGTGACGCCGCGGCTGCCGATCGCGGACCTCATCGGCTACCTCATCGGCCTGGTCGAAACCGGACTGGTCCCGATCGCGCGCATCGACGCTAGCCTGCGCCGCCTGCTGCGATTGCGGGTCTGAACCCGAGACGCCGCGTTGCCCGCGGCACAACCCCAGATTGGATCAATCCCTGGACCCCATCAGCGCCGTGGTCGCGCCGAGGCCCAGGTAGACCCCGCCCGAGACGTACCGCTGGGTCCTGGCGAACAACTTGTTGCGATGGAGGAGCGCCCCGGCGGTGCCCGCGATCAACGCGTACATCGTATCGGAAAGGAGCCCGATCATCGCCAGCAACGCGCCGAGGATGAGGGTTTGGGTAGCGACCGAGCCGCGAGCCGGATCCACAAATTGTGGCAGGAAGGCAAGGAAGAAGAGGACCGTCTTCGGATTGAGGGCTTCGACCACCAGGCCTTGGAAAAAGATTCGTCGCGGTGGTTGCGGCGTCCGCGGCGTCATTTCTGCCGCCACGTCGATCTTGCGCGTCAGCGTTCGGATGCCCATGTAGATCAAATACGCGGCGCCAAGGTACTTGACCACGGCGAAGGCGGTGGCCGACGAAGCAACCAGGGCCGAAATACCGATCACGGCGGCGACCACATGAACCAGGGTGCCGGCCTGAATGCCGAAGGCCGACGCAATCCCGGCGCCCCGCCCTTGATCCATGCTACGAGCCACGACGTACAGGACCGACGGCCCCGGCGTTGCCACCAGGGCAAACGCGGCGAAAAGAAACAGACTCAACGTCCCCCACTCAGGCATGTGCCATCTCCTCGCTAATCACGGGACCCCATCAGCGCCGTGGTCGCGCCGAGGCCGATGTAGACACCGCCCGAAACATATCGCTGGATCCGGGGGAAGACGGTGCTCCGTCGCAAGAAACCGCCGGCCGCCCCGGCGATCATGGCGTAGACCAAGTCCGAAAAGAGACCGATCACTGCCATCAAGACGCCAAAGATCACGGTTTGGGTGACGGCCGAGCCCCGTCCCGGATCGACGAATTGCGGCAGAAAGGCCAGGACGAAGAGCGCGGTCTTCGGATTCAGCACCTGCACCGCGATCCCCTGCCAGAAGATGCGGAGCCGCGATCGAGGGGGACGGACGACCAATGTTTCCGGTTCTGGCCGTGAGATGAGGGTCCGCACGCCCATGGAGATGAGATACGCCGCGCCGAGATATTTCACCACCGCGAACGCGGTCGCCGAGGACGCCACCAGGGCGGAGATGCCGATCACCGCGGCCGCGACATGAACCAGCGTGCCGGCCTCAATCCCGAGGGCCGAGGCGACCCCCGCCCCCCGCCCCTGATCGAGGCTCCGGGTCACGATGTAGAGGACCGCCGGTCCCGGTGTCACCACCAGCGCCAGCGCCGCGAGCAGAAACAGCCCCAACGTCCCCCAGTCAGGCATGTCGCTCCTCCTCGGCGTTCGTCCCCGCCAGGCCCAGCCGGTCCGCCTCGGTCGCCAGGGCGACGACGACTTCCTGGATCAGCGAGTCGAGCGGCAGCTCCAGCAGCACGGCGCCCCGTTCGATATCGGCCCGGCTCACCTTGGCGGCGAACGATTTGTCCTTCATCTTCTTCCGGACCGAGGCGACTTTGACCTCCGCCACCCGCTTATCGGGGCGGACCAGGGCGGACGCGGTGACAAAGCCGCTCAGCTCGTCAACCGCGACCAGCGTCTTCTCCATCGGCGAGATTGGCTCGACCCCGCTGTAATCGGCGTGGCTCAGGATCGCCCGCGTGATCTCGTCGCTCCACCCCTGCTGCCGGAGATAGCGGACGCCGACGAAGGGGTGGCCGCTCTCGCTCAGCTCCAGGTTCGGATGGCGTTCGAAATCCATGTCGTGCAGCAGCCCGACCGCGACCCACACATCCTCGTCCGCCCCCTGCTGCCGGGCGAAGTGCCCCAGGCAAGCCGCGACCGCCTCACAATGCTTGCGCAGGCTCTCGGCCTGCACCCACTCGTGCAAGATGTCCCGTGCCCGCGTCGTCAGCGGCCCGACGCCCTCGCCCATTGTCTCCACGGATGTTGCCACGTCGGTCCTCTCCCGTCGCCAGATCGTTCGTGGCGACAGTGTCCGACAGATCGGGCGCCGTTGCCACCCGGCTATGGCTCCGGTTGCGACCAGGTAGGCGATCCCGATAGACTCCACCGGCAAGATGAATCGTGAGTTGACAATCAGTTGTGATCTGGGAAGGGGCGACGATGTTGGCGCTGACGCGGACGGATGTGCGGCGGTTGGTCCCGATGCCGGATGCGATCGCGCTGATGAAGGTCGCCTTTGCCGAGCTCTCGGCGGGGCGGACGGTCTCGCCCCTGCGCACGGTCATTCCGGTGCCGGAGGCCCACGGTGATGCGCTCTTCATGCCGGCACGAGTGGCGGCGCTCGATGCCCTGGGCGTCAAGATCGTCGCCGTCTTTCAAGAGAACCGGAGCCGCGATCTGCCGGTGATCCACGCCCTGGTCTGCATCCTCGATCCCGAGACGGGACAGGCGCTGGCGATCATGGACGGCACCTATCTGACCGCGCTGCGTACCGGCGCCGTCTCCGGCGCGGCGACCGACCTCTTGGCCCGCCCGGAAAGCAAGGTGCTGGTCGCGATCGGGGCCGGAGCTCAAGGCGCGACCCAGATCGCGGCGGTGTGCGCGGTCCGCCCCATCGAGCGTATCATCGCCGTCGATCGTGACGAGTCGATCCTGACTCGATTACGTGAACACCTGGAGCGGGACTGGCCGGAGGTGATCGATCGCCTGGAGACGACCACGGACGCGGCGGCCGCCGTCCGCCAGGCCGACGTCATCTGCACCGCGACCACCGCCCGGACGCCTGTTTTTGACGACGCGGACGTGCCTGCCGGCACCCATATCAACGCGGTCGGCGCCTTCACCCCGGAGATGCAAGAGCTGCCGGCGGCAACCGTGGTCCGGGCCACGGTGGTCGTGGATGCGGTCGATGCCGCCCTGGCCGAGGCGGGCGATCTCATCATTCCCCTCGATCAGGGGCTGGTCGAGCGGGGCAAGTTCGCGCGAGAGCTGGGCATGGTCGCCGCCGGCACCGCGCCCGGCCGCACCAGCGACGACGAGCTGACGCTCTTCAAATCGGTCGGCAACGCCGTCCAGGATGTCGTCGTCGGCCGCCGGGCCGTCGACCGCGCCCGGGCCGAGGGTGCCGGCACCGAGCTGGAGCTGGGCGTCTGATCAGCCCGCCCAGACGGTGGCGGCGGAGCGGGCGGGTGTCTGATTGGAGTGGAGTCAACTCCATGACCCGCGATCCTTGGGAGACACGAGCGTGTATCCGCGGGGTTGGGCTTCGGGAGCGAACGAGGGGGATGGAATGCGGCTGGTGAGCTATCGAGGACATGACGGGACGTTGCGGGCGGGGCTGATCGATGGCGAGGCGGTGGTTGATCTTGAAGCGGCGGGGGCGCAACTCGGGTTGACGGTGGGGTCCGACCTGGGGGCGATCCTGGCGCGCGAGGACGAGGGGATGGCGGCGCTGGCGCGGATCGCGGCGGCGGCGGCGACAGCGCCGGAGCGACTGCCGCTGGCGGAGGTGAGGCTGGGGCCGGTGCTGCCGCGGCCGCCGAAGATCCTCCTCTTGGCCGGGAATTACCAATCGCACATCATCGAGGGGGGCCGGGAGCCGGTGGAGAAGGCGGCGATCACGCCCCGCTTCTTCATCAAGCCGGGGACCGCGGTGATTGGTCCGGGCGATCCGATCCTGATCCCGCCGGTATCGGAAGCGGTCGATTACGAGATCGAGATCGCGGCCGTCATCGGCAAGCGGGGCCGGGATATTTCCGTCGCCGAGGCGGACGACCACGTCTTTGGCTACCTGGTCTTCAACGACATCTCGGCCCGGCGCTTGAACAACGTCGAGCATCGCCAGCCCCGTGACGGCGATGCCTTCTTTGACTGGCTGGTCGGCAAGTGGTGCGACAGCTTCGCCGTTGTCGGACCGTACCTGGTGTCGCGGGACGAGATCGCCGACGTCACGGCGCTGGAGATGGCGCTCCGCGTGAACGGCGAGCTCCGCCAGCACTCCTCGGCCGGGGAGATGCTCTTCTCGATCCCGGAGGCGATCGCCTGGATCGCGAGCTTCATCACCCTGGAGCCGGGCGACCTGATCTGCATGGGCACCCCCGGCGGCGTCGGCGCCACCACCCAGACCTTCCTCCAACCGGGCGACGTGGTCGAGGCCGAGATCGAACGGCTGGGCAAGCTGGTGAACGAGGTGCGGTAGGGCACGAAGCGGACATCGGGCAATCTCACGCGTCGCCCACGATACCAGCTGCACTCGCTCGCGATCGCGGGTTCATTGGGTGAACGCCGCGAGGAAGACGCCGGCGGCGCAGGCGACGACACCGAAACCGAAGCAGACGATCGAGAAGGAGAAGATGCGCAGCTTGCGGAGGGTGATCCGGCCGTTGGTGATGATCTGCGCCGCGAGGTCGAGGTGTCCATCGTCGATCGGATCGGCATCGCCGCCGAGGTGCCGGCGGGCGATCGCTTCGACCAGCGACCGGGGGTGGTGGCGGGCGACATGCCCGTAGTAGTAGAGATTGTCGGTATCCCGCGGCGACGGGAGGCGAGCGGCGAGGGCGCGTTCGGTGTCGGTTTGGGGCAGGAAGGAGGTTAGATTGGCCAATAGGGCGAGGATTAAGGCAAGGCTCCCGAGCGCGATCGCGACGCCGGAGAGGAACGAGAAATTCCCGACGTTGGACGCCACGTAGCCGAGCAGGAAGCCGAGGGCGGCGCTGGCCAGGCCGACCATGCCGACATTCTTGGCCTCGGCAAACTTGAGCCAGTCGTTGACGAGCTGCAACAACCGAAACAGGCGTTCGTCGAGATCGGCAGCGTTCGATGCGCTCATGGTTGGCTACCGCCGCGGTCAATGACCAGACTCTGGCTGATGATGCCACGTTTCCCCTGAACGTGCCGCGGCCGGAATCGTGGGCAGGGTCAGGCGTAGCGAACGGTGGCGTCATGGGCCGCGACCGGCCCTTGGCTGGCGGGGAGGACCGTGGCGGCGGCAAGCTCGATCGTCTCGTGGTCGCCGTCGAGGATGTTGAGCAGGAAGTAGCGGAAGCCGCACCCGATCAGGTGCTGATAGAAGGCGATCGTCTCCCGCGGGGTGCCGGCGAAGAGGGCGTCGCCGCACCAGGCGAGTTTGGCCTGGTCCATGGCGGCCAGTTTCTTCTCCAGGGCGGGGCGGGTTTCGGCCATGACCAGCGGCATCGCGAAGTGGCTGCGGAGGACGGAGTCCGGGAGCCGGCCGTACTCGGCGCAATACTCGTCGAGCTTGGCGAACTTGCGGGCGATGTCGGCATCGGTGACGGCGCTGCCGATCCAATCGTGGGCGCCCATGTTGGAGGCGTCGGCGAAGCGGGCGACCTGGCGCAAGGTGACTTTCTCGCCGCCCCCGGCAAGCAGGATTGGGACATAGGGCTCTTGCACCGGTCCGACGAACGAGCCGTCGGTGCTGGCGGCGAACGTTTCGCCCTGGAACGAGAAGGGTTTCCCAGACCACAGGCCACGGACGACCTGAATCGTTTCCGCCATCGCCCGGAGGCGTTCGCCGGTGGGAGGGAAGCGGAGGCCCATGGCCTCGAACTCGGGAACGTTGTCGCCGATGCCGAGGCCAAGCACGAGGCGGCCGTTACTGATGCGGTCGATATCGGCGGCGGAGCGGGCCAGCAGATACGGAGTGCGGTAGTAGATGCAGGCGACGAGGGTGCCGAGCCGCAGCCGCTCGGTGGCCATGGCGGCGACGGCCAGGACCGACCAGCAATCGGCGCGGGCCTCGGGATGGTCGTAGTTCCAATACGAATCGTAGCCGAGCGCTTCCATCCGCCGCACCATCTGAATGAAGAAATCCCAGTCGGCGGGATGCGGATAGTAGCTGACACCGAAGCGAATGGCGCTCGCGGCCTCGGCGACCCAGGGATGGGCCCGGCGCGGCGTGAGGGCATCGTCGGACATGGCGCGGCCTCCTGGCTGAGCGGTTTCCGGAGACGGGAGCCGGGCGATATCGGTAGAGCGCAACGGGCGGCGGAGATTGCTATCGTCGCTCTCGGGTGTTGTAAAGCCGGGTAACTATGATCGCCGTGGGCTGGACCTCGTACCGCAGCTCATACGAACCAACGAGGATCCGACGAACCTCGCGTCGCCTAAATCGTGGCATTCGTTCGCCGAGCCTGGGATATTCTAGCAGTCGATTGGCTGCAACATTGAGAGACACGACGACCGCGTCTGCCGCGGAGGGGTCCACGGGCTCGAGAAAATCGGGCAGCCGGATGAGGTCCGCGAGGCTATCCGGAGACCAAATCAGCCTCACGGACGTGGCGGCGGCAGTGGATTGTCTGTGCCAAGGCTATCAATCCAGGCTTGCACAACTTCGGAATCGATGCCCCGGCCCGCGTCGACGTCGGCCAAAGCCTTCAGCGTCTCGTGGTAGCGCTCCTCCTCTTCGACCCAGGCGATCAGTGCCTGCTTAATGATCCAGCCGCGAGAGCGTTCCATCTGCTCGGCCAGCGTGTCCACCTTTTCGGCGAGCGGAAGCGGGATGTGGGCCGTCATCACTCGCGTTCCCATTGGTACGTTCCTCTCCTGTTCGAGATCGACTCGTGTTGATTGGACGTTATTGTTGGATCGAGGTCGCATGGGGTCAAAATCGTCGGTCGTCATGGCGTGCGCTCAGCTGTTCTCTTGACGCAAGTCAGCATTTGGGAGGACGACCCGATCAGTGGCAGCGGGTTGTCGGTGCCGAGACTCGCGATCCACGCATGCACGATGGCATGGTCGACGACCCGGCCCGCGTCAATGTCGGCTAAGCCGTCGAGCGTCATCTGGTAACGCTCCTCTTCGTCCGCGAGCCAGGCGGCTAACGCCTGCTTGATGATCCACCCCCGCGAGCGGTCTAAGCGATCTGCCATCGCGTCGACCTTCTCGGCCAAGGGAAGGGGAATGTGAGCGATCATCACTCGGGTGTCCATCATTCCCTTCCTCCACTAGGCTGTCTGATTCATGCTGATGAGAGATGATTGTGAACCCGACCGGCGGCGCTGTCAAGGTGTCGCCCAGGTGCCTGGGCTGGCGGCGGAACGGCCCGGTTTCCGGACCGGGAGCAGCGGGCGGCTTCCCCTGCCTGCCGCGTCATCTAGTTCACCTCCGAGCGCGGGTTGCTTCGGCGTAACGTGGGTGGCGGGAGCGGGTTGTCGGTGCTAAGGCTATTGACCCATGCCTGAATGTCCGCGTGGTCGATCATGTGACCGGCATCAGCGCTGGCCAGGGCTCCCAGGTGAGGCGATCCTTCTCCTCCTCGGTCAGGAATGGGAGCGGCCCGGGGTACTTGCTCACACTGCTCCTCTTGGCATCTCGTCAATTGGTGGGATGTCGGTGGTGAACTCCTCTCGCAGGAGGCCGTAGACGAGGTCGTCGTGATGGGCGCCGTTGGTGTAGATCATGCGGCGGAGGCGGCCCTCCGGTTGAAAGCCGAGGCGTTCGTGGAATTGTTGGGAGGGGAGGTTGAAGTCGTAGACATGGACCGTTACCTTCTGGTAGCCCAGCTCCTCGAAGAAGTAGCGGAGGACGAGCTGGACCGCTTCGCGGGCGTAGCCGCGGTGCTGGTGGGCGGCGGCGATGACGAGGCCGTACATGAAGGTGCCGGCCCGGCGGTCGCAGGTGTGGGTGTTTATGGTGCCGACCATCTCGCCGTCGAGGTTCTCGATGGCCCAGCGGGCGCGATCATTCGCCGGCTCGCTGGTGGCCACCTGCTCGGTCCTGCGCTTGACCGCCTCCCGCGATTCGGGAAAGGCGATGCTGGAGCTGTGGCGGGCCGAGAAATCATCGTCGTTCCAGGCGAAAAACGTTTCCCAATCGCCCGGCTCGACGGCGCGAAGCCTCACCTTGTGTCCTTGCCAGATACTGCGCATGCGGTGCCTTTCTCGGTGCGGAGCGAGCGACGTTCGCCTGGGCCGCAGTGTGGTGGAGGAGCCACCCGCTTGTCGAGATGGATGCTCGTCGTGAAGCGCGGCGAACGGGCATTGTGAACGCGGGATTGGCAGACGGCACTCACCATCGGAACGCCGTCGAATGGCGGACGTGAATGTGGGCAACACTGACCAAGCGTGTTGGGTTCGGTATCGCGTACCGTGAGGTGGAACAAGACGGGGAAGGAGGGAATCATGCACACGCCTCGTTCGTGGTGGGTCGTCGTAATCTCGGTCCTCATGGTGTTCTCGGCGCTGGGACTGCCGGCGATCGGGTTCGCGCAAGCGGGGCCGCCGCGGTCGGGGGCGGTGGGGCTGACGCGGGAGGAGATCGAGGCGCGGTGGGGCCCCGGTAGCGGGCCGTATGATGGACCGGGCTCCTACTTCAACGTCTACGACCTGTACACCTACGCGGCGCAGAATTGCGACCTATGCCGTCGGCTATCAGGATACCAACGGCCAGGAGATCGCGGTCTACGTCGAGGTTGCCTGGTTCGGAGACGTCAGCGAGCAGGAGGCGCGGGCGGTGGTAGCCGGGCTGTTGCCGGCCGATGCCGTGCGGACCGAGCTCTACGTGGCGCCGCCGACGCCGGGCGGCGAGACCGCCTTGGTGTCATACCGCTACGAGAGCGCCTCGCTGAACGCGGCGTATGACCGGATCCTGGCCGGGGAGATCCTGGTCATCTCTCAAGAGCGGTGGAACGACGCCAATCCGCCAGCCGGCACCCGAGTCCGAGCGGTCAGCCTGATCGTGCGGACGATCACGCAGTAGTCGTGAGTCGTAAGAACCGGGGGCTGGGCGAACATCGGCCCACCGTTTGACCCCGTATCGCGAGCGCCACATGCTCTCCCCGACTCACGGCTCACGACTCACGACTTCGTCCCGGTACAGGACCGCGTTGACCTCGGCCCCGAGCAGCAGCGCCAGGCCGGAGATGAAGAAGTAGAGCAGGAGCACGATGGCGCCGCCGAGACTACCGTAGGTCGCGCCATAGGAGCCAAAGGTGGAAACGTAGGCTGAAAAGCCAACCGCGGCGACGACCCAGGCCGCCACGGCGAGGATCGATCCCGGCGTGATCAGCCGGAATGGCAACGGGATCGTGGGCGCCACGTAATAGACCACGTCGATCGTCAGCAGCAGCAACAGCGCCGCCGCCGGCCAGCGCAGCCAGGTCCACAGGCCGACCACGACCTCGGCCAGACCGAAATAGCCCGCCAGCCACCGGACCGTCCCCGGCCCAACCAGCATCAGGCTGACGGCCGCGATCAGCAGCGCCACCAGGCCGATCGTGTAGAGCAGCGAGAGGGGATAGAGCTTGCGGGCCGGACGCGACTCGGCGACGCCATAGATGATGTTGAAGGCGTGCATGAGGGAGCGGACGCCGGCGGACGCCGACCAGAACGCGAACAGCAGGCCGAAGGAGATCAACCCGCCGCCGGTCCGTTCCCGAACTTCCCCGACCACCCGGACCAACCCGCGAAAGGTATCGTCCGGCAGGGCGGCTTGGACCTGGCCGCGGAGGCGGTCAAAGAAGTCCGGCAACCCGAGGGCGCCGAGGAACGAGAGGAGGAAGATCACGAATGGGACCAGCGCCAGGAGCATGTGGAAGGCAAGCGCGGCGGCGTAGGTCGTCATGTCGTCGTCCAGGAATTTCCTGACCGTTCGCGTCGCCAGCTCCCATGGCCGCCTGCCCCACGGTTCAGGGACGCGCATCGTTGCCTCTCCCGGCGGGGGTCTCCTCGCTCGTTGGGGTAGAGCCGGCCAGCCGCGTCATCCCGGAGTCTGCCACCGTTGACTTCGCCTCGCCAACCGCCGGTGGCGCGTGCCGCTATCGCTCGGGCAAGCTGGTCTTCATCAGGTAGACCTGATAGGGGCCGAACAGCGACATCGTGAAGTAGATCTCGGGACCGTCGTTCCACAGGGGGAACTGGTACGGGGCGTAGAGGGAGGGAAAGTCCTGGCCGGTGGCGACGATCCACTCCTCACTCCAGGGGCCGGTCAGGGCATCGGCGGTGCGCAGGACGATCGCGGCTCGGTCCTCGTTGAGATACATCATCACCCAGGTGTCGTAGTACGCGTTCCAGCGGACCGAGAGCTCACCGACCGGGGCCGGCACGATCGTTGCCGCCGACGTGATGTCGCTGTCCCAGGTCGCGCCCTCCCAGAACTCGTAGGCGGCAAAGTCGAGCAGGCGGTCCGGCACCACCCGCGCCAGTTGCACGCCGCCGAACCGGCCGCCGGGGATGCCGTGAAGATAGAGGTGTCCCGCGTGCTCGACGATCGAGACCTGGCCGAAGTTACTGTCGCCGGGCCAGATCGCGGCCTCATCCTTGGTCCACGTCTCCCCCGCGTCATCGGAGTAGGCGAGGCCGGCGGCGCCGAGCGTCCATTCGCCGGGCGGCCCCCAATGCTCAACCGACATGTAATGCAGAAAGAGCCGGTCGCCGACCGCCACGCCATAGGTCGGGATGACGGTGCTCTCCTCAAAATCGATCTTCTTCGAGGACAGCAGCTCGTTGGCGTGGCCGGGGCGATCAGTCAACATACGGTCGAAGATCAGCCCGTCGCCGGGGTCTTGATCGCGGCTGATGATCGCCGCCGCGTTGCTGCGCCAGTCGGTCTTATTGATGCCGAAGGTGTCGCCAAAGATCATGTACAGCTCGTCGCCGTACAAGAAGGTGTGCCCAAGGTCGGTGCCGGAG
>JACCYK010000068.1 GCA_013696525.1 Chloroflexia bacterium | reverse complement strand
TACCGGTTCCTCGTCGTCCCCCAACGATCGGCGCGTGAATGGGAGGAATCGCCCGGGTCCGCCGTTCGGCAGCGTCTGCTGTTCGCGTTCGTGGCCCGCAGTCCAGGGGCTGAGCCGCACCGGCGGCAGGTCGTCTCGCGGAGCGCCGGCGAGCGCGGCGTGGGCCGCTCGCTGGACGGCGCGGGAGACGGCGCGTTCGTCAACGAATTTGACCTCGGCTTTGGCTGGATGGACGTTGACATCGACCGCGGCCGGATCGACCGCGATCCGCACCACACAGAGCGGATGGCGCCCCACCATCAGCAGGCTGTGATACGCATCTTCAAGCGCAAACGAGAGGGACCGGCTCTGAATCCAACGGCCGTTGACGAAGAAGACCAGGCCGTGCCGTTGCGACCGATGAACGGCCGGCGCCCCCACCCAACCGGAGACGGAGACCCCGGGGATGGCGGCAGCCGGCTCCAGCTCGGCGAGGGGGATGCCCGCCGCGCCGGCGTCGGGCCCGATCACGCTGATCGCCGCCGCCGCGAGGTCGCCGGAGCCCGATGTCGCGAAGACCCGGCGCTGGTCGACCGTCAGCTCGATCGCGATGTCGGGATAGGCACAAGCATAGGCCGAGACGGCGCGAACGGCGTACCCGGCTTCGGTCGCCGCCTGGCGCAGGAATTTGCGCCGAGCGGGAACATTGGCGAAGAGATCGCGGACGGTGACGACGGTGCCAGGTGGGGCGCCGACGTCGCGCGCCGGCACCAGCCGGCCGAACTCGAGCCGGAGCTCCGCCCCGTGGCTGGCGCCGGTTGGCCGAGACCGCAGGGTGAGGTCGGAGACGGCGCCGATACTCGGCAGGGCCTCACCCCGGAAGCCGAGCGTTTGCAGCCGATCGAGATCGTCGAAGGTGGAAAGCTTCGATGTCGCATGGCGCTGCACCGCGATCTCGAGATCGGAGGCGATCATGCCGTGCCCGTTGTCCGCCACTTCGATCAGCTCGCTGCCGCCACCGCGCAGCGAGATGAGGATGCGGCTGGCGCCGGCATCGAGGGCATTCTCAAGCAGCTCCTTGACGATCGAGGCCGGCCGCTCGACGACTTCGCCGGCGGCGATCTTGCCAATCGTGTCGGGGCTCAGAAGACGAAGCGGCATCAGGACCTCGGCGCGACCTCGCGGGCGAGGAGGGGGAGACAGGGATGGTACCATGCGACGGGCGTGATCCTGGCAACTTCAACCCAATCGACCAGCGGCCAAACGCTCGGTAGAATGGCGGCGGGAAACGTTCGGAGCAATCGCTCGTATTCGGCTTGAAACCGGCGAAGGAGACGACGAGATATGGTGCTGAGCAGGTATGTCGGGGCCGAGGTCCGGCGCAAAGAAGATCCGCGGCTGATCTCGGGCGCGTCGATGTACGTTGACGACGTGCGACTGCCGGGATCGCTCCACGTCGCCTTTGTTCGGAGCTCGTATCCGCATGCGAAGCTGCGCGGTATCGATTCCAGTGCCGCGCTGGCGATGCCGGGCGTGGTCGCGATCGTCACCGGGGACGAGCTGGCGGAATACACCGGGCCGTTGGAAGGCGGCGGCTCGGAAGGCGGGGGGAGCGGCGAGCAAGCCGACCAGGACCTCGAGGACGACGACAACATCAATACGCCGACCTTTTGGGCGATGGCCCGGGACGAGGTGCGGTGGATTGGGCACGCGATCGCGGCGGTGATCGCGACCTCTCGCTACCAAGCCGAGGACGCGCGGGACGCGGTCGAGGTCGATTACGAATCGTTGCCGAGCGTCGCCAACCCGGAAGCGGCAATGGAAGCTGGCGCGCCGCTGGTGTATGCCAGCGTGAAACGGAACATCGGCGCCCGCTGGGATCGGGACCACGCGGACATCGAGGCCGCGTTTCGCGATGCCCCGGTGACGGCGAAGGCACGGATTCGATCGCAACGGTTGTCGGCGGTGCCAATCGAGGGCCGAGCGGTCCTGGCCACGCCCGATCCAGTCAGCGGCGGGTTGACGGTCTGGACCTCGACCCAAGCCCCGCACTGGAACCGCGATACGATTGCCGAAGCGTTAGACATCCCAAACACGCGGGTGCGGTGCATCGCGCCGGAGGTCGGCGGCGGGTTTGGGGTCAAGATCGGCGCCTTTCCGGAGGACGTCATCATCGCGGCCCTCGCCTACAAGCTGCAACGCCCGGTGAAGTGGATCGAGACCCGCAGCGAGAGTTTCTTGGCAACCAACCACGGGCGCGATCAGTGGGCGGATGTCGAGATCGCGGCCGAACGCGACGGCAAGCTGCGCGGCGTCAAAATGCATGTCGTGCAAGACCTCGGTGCCTACCCGAAGGGGACCGACCTGGCCGAGCTGACCGGCCGTATGTCTTGTGGCTGCTACGACGTGCCGGCGCTCGAGTTCCGCTCGACCAGCGTCTATACCAACACGATGGCGGTCGGCGCCTATCGGGGCGCCGGGCGGCCGGAGGCGGCCTATTACATCGAGCGGGCGATGGATTTGCTCGCCGACGCGGCGGGCGTCGATCCGGCGGACGTGCGGCGAACCAACTTCATCGCCCCATTCTCAAATGGGTTCACCACCAACGCCGGCGAGCATTACGACACCGGTGATTACGAAAAGGCGATGAACAAGGCGCTCGAGGTCGCCGGGTATCAGGCGCTGCGCCGTCAGCAGGCGGAGTTGCGGCAGCAGGGCAGATACATTGGCATTGGAATGGCCTCCTACGTCGAGATTTGCGGCTTCGGTCCGTTCGAAAGCGCCACGCTGCGGGTGGAGACGACCGGGGATGTGACGGTCTACACCGGTATCTCGCCGCATGGCCAGGGACAGGAGACGTCGTTCGCGCAGATCGTCGCCGACGAATTGGGCGTCGATTTCGATCGCATCATCGTCAACCATAGCGACACTCTGAACACGCCGCACGGCAACGGCACCATGGGCAGCCGGGGCCTGGCGGTCGGTTCCGGCGCCTTGATGCTCTCGATCGAGAAAGTTCGGGAGAAGGCGCGCCAGGTCGCGGCCCACCTGTTGGAAGCGGCGGTCGATGACATCGAGCTGGCCGACGGCAAGTTTCGGGTGCGCGGCGTCCCGGACCGGGGCGTAACGCTGGCCCAGATCGCCGAGGAGACCTACGGCGACGCCGACAACCTGCCGCCGGAGATCTCCGCCGGGCTGGAATCGACCGATTTCTTTCGACCAGCCGACGAGACCTTCCCCTTTGGCACGCACATCGCCGTGGTCGAAGTGTTCCCGGACACCGGTGAGGTGAAGCTGATCCGGTACGTCTCGGTCGACGACTGCGGCTTCATCGTCAGTCCCGGCCTAGTCCGCGGCCAGGTGCATGGCGGCCTGGCCCAGGGGATCGGGCAGGCGCTGCTCGAAGAAGTAACCTACGATGAGACCGGCGAGCTGATCACCGGCACCCTGAACGACTACGCGATCCCGAAAGCGGTCACGTTCCCGGCCTTCGAGACGCACCACACCGAGACCCAAACGTACCTCAACCCGTTGGGGGCCAAGGGGATTGGCGAGGCGGCCACCATCGGATCGACCCCGGCGACCGCGAACGCCGTGATCGATGCCCTGGAGCCGTTCGGGATCACTCATCTGGACATCCCGGCGACGCCGGAGAAGGTCTGGCGGGCGATTCAAGAGAGCAATGCGGCGAGGCCAGCGGCCGCCGACTAAGGATGCGCTAGCCTGCCGCGGCGAGCGGGGTCGCGAGGCGCGGGCACCTGGACCGCGTCTCGCCGTGCCTTGTCCCGGTGTCGCCGGTACCGTATTCTGGCACGCGCACCAGGCACCGCGCCTTGACGGTGCGTATCCTGACAGGTCCGAACGTCGAGACGGCACCGGGCAAGAGGCGAGCCGGCGATGCGAGAGTTTTTCCAGCGCCGCGGCAAGTTCCGGCCCCGCGACGTTGACCAAGATGGCGCCGACATCCAGATCCCCGAGGATTTGTGGGTCAAATGCCCACGCTGCCAGGAGTTGGTCTACTCGAAAGAGCTTGACCACAATGCCCGGGTCTGTCCCAAGTGTGGCTACCACTTCCGGCTCCGGGCGCGGGACCGCATCGCTTCACTCGTTGATTTGGATTCCTTCGTCGAGTGGGATGCGGAGCTGCGGCCCTACGATCAGCTGGAGTTCGTCGATTTGGCCGGGCCATACGCGGCCAAGCTCAAGCAAACCCAGGCGAAGAGCGGCGAGCATGAAGCGCTCATCTCCGGCTGGGGAACGGTCGAGGGGCGGCCGATCGCGCTGGCGGTCTGCGACTTCGAGTTCCTCGGCGCCAGCATGGGATCGGTCTTCGGAGAAAAGCTGGTCCGTGCCAGCGAACGCTGCGTGGCGGGGCGGCTGCCGTTGCTGACCATTTCGGCATCGGGCGGGGCCCGTATGCATGAAGGGCTGCTCTCGCTGATGCAGATGGCAAAGACGGTCGCGGCGCTTGCCCGCTTGGGGCGGGCTCGGGTACCGCATCTCGCGCTCTTGACCGACCCCTGTTACGGCGGCGTCACGGCGTCGTACGCGACGATCGCGGACATCATTCTGGCCGAGCCGGGGGCGATGATCGGCTTCGCCGGGCCGCGGGTGATCGAACAGATCACCAAGCAAAAATTGCCGGACGGTTTTCAGACCGCGGAGTTCCAACTCGAACATGGGATGGTGGACCTGATCGTGCCGCGCTTCGAGCTGCGGGCAACGATCGGGCAGCTGATCGACCTTTACGAGCGACCCTCGCAACAAGACTCGCCGAATGGCGTCAGCGCCGGTGATCACCGGGAGCCGGCGCCGGTTGAACTTGGTGGCCACTATGGCAACTGACCTCCTTGAAGCCAAACCCGTCGTCAACCCGATCACCGCCTGGGAACGAGTCAAGTTGGCGCGTCATCCGGACCGGCCGCGAACGCTTGACTTCATCCACGAGCTGATGACCGGTTTCATCGAGCTCCATGGCGACCGCGTTCACGGTGATGACCGGGCCCTGATCGGCGGGCTGGCGCGGTTCGGGGGCCGGACCGTGATGGTGCTCGGGCACCAAAAGGGTGGAGACACGAAGGAAAATTTGGAACGAAACTTCGGCATGGCCCGGCCCGAGGGCTACCGCAAGGCGGCTCGCCTGCTTCGCCATGCCGAAAAGTTCAATCTGCCGGTGCTGACCTTGATCGATACTCCCGGCGCCGAGCCCGGGGTCGGCTCGGAGGAGCGGGGGCAGGCCACCGCGATTGCCGAGAGCTTGCTGGCGATGGCCGACCTGGCCGTGCCGACCGTGGCGATCGTGATCGGCGAGGGAGGATCGGGCGGGGCGCTCGCGGTCGGCGTGGCCGATCGCATCCTGATGCTCGAAAACGCCGTCTACGCGGTCGCCTCGCCCGAGGCGTGCGCCGCGATCCTGTGGCGAGACGCGGCGCGCGCCCCGGAAGCGGCAGCAACGATG
This sequence comes from Chloroflexia bacterium, assembly GCA_013696525.1. Classification (GTDB taxonomy): domain Bacteria; phylum Chloroflexota; class Chloroflexia; order Thermomicrobiales; family UBA6265; genus JACCYK01. Next base: position 3,172 of record JACCYK010000068.1, on the reverse strand, counting down.
CGGATTACCGCCGCCGACCTCCACGGCTTTGGCATCGTGGATGAAGTGGTGCTGGAGCAAGTTCCGGCCCACGAGCGACCCCGGGCCGCGATCCTGGCCGCCGGCGCCGCGCTGCGAGCGCACCTGGACGGGTTGATCGAGGAGTTTCCCGGGGACGACGACGAGACACGCGAACGCCTCCGCGACGCGCGGTTCCAGAAGTTCCGGCGGATCGGCGCCTGGCGGGAAGCCGCCTGGCGAGACTCCGGGTTACCCCTCGACGGTCACGCCGCGGGGTAGAAAGGACATGGCGCGGGACCGTGCCGCAGCGGCGACGACGCGGCTCGGTTCGGTCACGGACTCCTGATCCTCAAGTGCGAACGAGGCAAGGCTTTTGAATGCGTTGTAGCAAAGGCGACAGAAACGCAAGGTGGTTAACAGTCATTTCTGACTGAACGGCACAGAATTCGCCGCAATCGGCGAGGAGGACACCGATCAACGCACAAAACTGTGACTGATAAGGCACCTTTGGTAGTTGAGGCCCATGTACGAACGATGCCAACGAGGAAACTGGATTGACAGACGAGGTATTTGTTCGCTAGTATAAGGGCGAGGTCATAGTCCGCTGAATAAGTATCGGTTTGACGGCATCCAGAGACATTTCTAGCCCTAAGCGGGCGCCGGGGGAGGGAGGTGAAACGCGGGACGGCAACGTTCCGCGTTTCACTATTTTGGATCCTCGCGCGGCCGGCTCCCACATTGCACCGACCGTTTTCGTCAGTTGGAACTGCCGATATTCGGCCCCAAGCGATCGATGAGCGTCAGCAACTCGTCGTCTTCCAGCTTGCGGAAGAGCGGTGCCGGCTTCGGCAACTGGCGTCCGGCAGGTAGCTCTCGCGGCTGCCAGCTGAGCTCGTCGACCCTGCCTTCGTCGCCGAGATATTCGTGGAGCCGCTGGGCTGAGAACGGCAGATACGGGGCGGTCAGGACCCTCAGGGCGCTCACCACTTGGAGCGCCGTCCAAAGTGCGGTCGCGGCCTGGTCCGGCGCGGTCTTGATCGTCTTCCAGGGCGCGGCCTCATCCAAGTACCGGTTCAGCCCTTGGGCCAAGCTCATCAAGCCACGCAGGCCGTCACGAAGACGCACGGCTTCGATCTGCTCGGCCGTGCTGCTGAAGGCGGCGGTCGTCTGATCGAGCATCGCCTGGTCGGCGGCGGTGAGTTGACCCGCGGCCGGCACCATGCCGTCGTACCGCGATTGCAGGAAGCTGAGCAAGCGATGGACGGCATTGCCGTAGGTGGCGACCAGCTCGTCGTTGTTGCGGCGCTGAAACTCGTCCCAGGAGAAATCGGTGTCCCGCACCTCGGGGGCGTTGATCGCCAGGAAGAACCGCAGCGCGTCGGCGTCAAACAGATCGAGCGCTTCGGGGAGGGTCGGCAGGCGGTTGGTGTAGGTTCGGGAAGATGAGAGCTTCTTGCCGTGGAGGGTCAAGAACTCGTTGGCCGGGACATCGTAGGGGAGGGCCAAACCGCCGTACCCGAGGAGCATCGCGGGCCAGATCAGGGCGTGAAACGGAATGTTGTCTTTGCCGATGAAATTGTAAATCCGGCCAGGCTCGGCGCCATCGGCGTCGAGCTGCCACCAGTCCTTCCAGGCGTCGGGCCGTCCCTGGCGTTCCGCCCACTCGATTGAGGCCGAGAGGTAGCCGATGACGGCGTCGAACCAGACATAAATCCGCTTGTCGTCATAGCCAGGCAGGGGGATCGGCACCCCCCAGTCGAGATCGCGGGTGATGGCGCGGGGGATCAGCCCTTCGCCTAGCCAGCTCAGCACGAAGTTGGTGACCGCCGGTCGCCAAATCTCGCGGTGCGCCTCGACCCAGGTCGTCAGCCGATCGGAGAACTTCGGCAGATCGAGGAAAAAGTGCGTCGTCTCGCGGGTGATTGGAGTCGCGCCCGAAAGCTTCGACCGGGGATTGATGAGATCAGTCGGATCGAGGGTGCGGCCACAGTTATCACACTGGTCGCCCCGGGCGTCCTCGTAGCCGCAATGGGGACAGGTGCCTTCCACGTAGCGATCGGGGAGGAACCGATGAACCTCCGGGTCGTACATGGCCAGGGTCGATTCGGTGAACAGATACCCCGCCTCGTGTAACCGAAGGAAGAATTCTTGGGTGACGCGATAGTGGATCGGGGTCAGGGTAGTGGTGTAGAGATCGTAGGACAATCCGAGCCGGGTGAAGGCGTCGACGATGTCCCGATGGTTTTGTTCGGCTACCTCGCGGGCGGACAGTCCCAAATTGTCGGCGGCCACCATGATCGGCGTGCCGTGCATATCGGAACCCGAGACAAAGAGCACGTTGTTTCCGGCCATCCGGTGATAGCGAGCAAAGATGTCGGGTGGTAGGTACGCCCCGGCAACGTGGCCGAGATGGCGGGGACCGCTGGCGTACGGCCATGCCGAGCAGACCAGGATCTGCCGCCGGGTACGAGCGGCGGCTTGGTTGACGATAGTCACGAGCGGTGGCCTCACATTCAGCAACGAGTCGATCGCCGGCTTTCCCTATTGTGCCAGCTTTGCCCGCCCGCGGGCATGGCCGCGACAGATTCCTTCAGTTATAGCGGCCGCGCCAGAGGTTCCACCGGACCAGGATGACGTCGCGAAGGTTGTGCCAGGTGTCGTGGGCCGGCTGGACCTTGCTGTGCCGGCCATACCGCCAGACGACGGGGATCGGACAGATCCGGTAGCCGAGCTGCCGGCCGACCACGAGCAGCTCGGCATCGAAGGCGGTGACCCGAGGGCCGGTGATCGTGCCCGTATCACGGTACAGCCGGCCGCGCTCCAGGATCGCCGTGATCGCCGGCCGCCGAAAGAGCTTGAACCCGCATTGCGTATCGTTGATGTCGGGCAGGAGCAGGGCGCGGACGATCAGGTTGAAGCCGCGCCCCATCAGATGCCGGTACATCGGCTCGCCCAAGCGACGGGCGCCGGTGCCTTCGCGAGAGCCGATCGCGATGTCGCACCCCGCCGCGATCGCCGCCCGCAGGTCGGCGAGGTGCGTCAGCGGGGTGGCGAGGTCGGCGTCGCTGAAGGCGACCTGATCCAGCGAGGCGGCGGCCAGACCGGCCCGGAGAGCGGCGGCCTTGCCCGCGTGTGGCCGGGCGACAAGGTGTCCCGCCTCAAGCCCGGCGAG
>JACCYK010000067.1 GCA_013696525.1 Chloroflexia bacterium | reverse complement strand
TCCACCGCCTGGCCGGACGCGCCGCCGCCGAGCGGCGGGCGCTCGCCTTGATGCGGGAAGTGGGGCTGAACCCGGCCCGCGGGCACGACTACCCGTTCCAGTTCAGCGGCGGCCAGCGGCAACGGATCAGCATCGCTCGTGCCCTGGCGATCGAGCCGTCGCTGCTGCTGCTCGATGAGGCGGTGTCGGCGCTGGATGTCTCGGTCCAGGCCCAGGTGCTCAACCTCTTGCGCGATCTGCAAGAGCGACGCGGCCTGGCCTACATTTTCATCTCCCACGACCTCGGCGTCATCCGCTACATGAGCGACCGCATCGCCGTCATGTACCTCGGCAAGATCGTCGAGCACGGTCCGGCGGCCACGCTCTACGAGCGGCCGTTGCACCCCTACTCCCGCGCCCTCGTCTCGGCCGTCCCCTCGTTGCGGCGGCGGGGCGAGCGCATCCGGCTGGCCGGCGAGCCGCCGAACCCGACCGCTCCTCCCTCTGGCTGCGCCTTTCACCCCCGCTGTCCACTGGTGCAACCGGTCTGCGCCGAACGAACCCCAGCCCTCCAGGAGTGGCGGCCGGGGCGATTCGCCGCCTGCCACTTCGCCCTGCAACCGCTCCCCGCGAGGGGGTCGCCAACCATCGGTCCGGAGACGACGTGAACCAGCACGATCTCGGCTTGGCGATCGTCGGCCTGGGGTTCATGGGGCGACGCTATGCGCGCTTCGTGAGCGCCATCGAGGGAATCCGGCTGGCGGGCGTTCATGACATCGATCACGCGCTGGCGCGGGCCGTGGTCGACGAGCATGGCGGCGCCGTCTACCCGGACCTTGACGCCCTGGCGCGGTCGCCGGACGTGGCGGGCGTCATTGTATGCACACCGGAAGACCGCCACCTGGAGCCGGCGCTGGCAACGCTCGCCGCCGGCAAGCCGCTGCTGATCGAAAAGCCGATCGCCCACTCGCTGGCGGCCGCCCACGCCATCGAAGCGGCCGCCGCCCGGGCGCGGGTCCCGGTCCTGGTTGGGCATCTGCTGCGCTTCGAGCCGCGTTGGGCCGGCGCCTGGCGGCGGATCGCGGCGGGCGAGATCGGCAACGTGGTCAGCGTCGCCACCCGCCGGATCGGCACTGTCGGCGACCAGTCCGTGTTGCGGGGGCGGACGACGATCCCGCTCTACTACGGCGTCCATGATCTCGACGTGCTGCGCTGGTTCGCCGGGTCTGAGCCGACGACGATCGTCGCCCGGCGGCGCGGCGGCGTGGTGCGGGCGGCCGGCTACGACGTCGACGATCTCTACGTCGCGATTGTCACCTTCGCCAATGGCGTGCTGGGTTCGGCCGAGCTCGGCTGGCATGTGCCAGCCCCCGCCGCCGCGGCGCCGACCGCCGGCGTCCTGGTCATCGGTGACACCGGTGTGATCCAGATCGATCAGCGGGCGACGGGACTCGAGCGGTGGGCCGATGGCGGCCTCGATCCCGGCGTGGACGCCATGTTCTGGGCCGAGACGTATGGTATTCCGGGCGGCGCCCTCGGGCTCGAGATCCGCCACTTTGCCGAGTGTGCCCGTGGGCGCCAGGAGCCGGCGATCACGCTCACCGACGCGATCGAAGCACTGCGCCTCTCCCTGGCGATGGAAGCATCGGCCACCAAGGGGACGATTATCGATCTGACAACGTTCGGTCGTTCGTGACCGGGTCCGGGGCCTGATCCTGGCCCGCCACGGAGCTGGCGGCCCGTGGCGAGCGCGCCACCAGGAACGCGGCGATCACCCCGAGCCCGGCCAGCCCCGCCGCGGCCCGGAAGGCCCACTGGACCCCAGCGACTACCGCCGATGCCTCGGCGGTGCCCGCCGTCGCCCGCGAGGCGAAAACGGCCGTCAGCAGGGCCAGCCCAATCGCGGTCCCGACCTGGGCCGACGTGTTCATCAGGCCGGCGGCGATGCCCCGCTCCGCGGGCGCCGCTCCCCCGGTGACGGCGCCGACGATGCCCAACAGCGCCAACCCCAGGCCAAAGCCTTGAATCATGAGGCCGGGCAGCAGCGTGGTCGTGTAGGAGCCGGCAATGGAGAGCAGGCTCTGGATCAGCAACCCGGCCACGATCGCCGCCATGCCGGCGACCATCGCCAGCCCGAACCCGAACCGGGCGACAATCCGGGGGCCGAGGATGGTCGCGGCGATGAGGGCGAGGTTTACTGGCAGAAAGGCGATCCCGGTCGCGAACAGTGAAGCGCCCTGGACCTGTTGCATGTAGAGGGCGAAAAAGACGATCGGGGTATTGGTCGACGCGCCATGCAAGAAGGCGACGATGCTGCCGCCAAGAACGTCGCCACGGCGAAACAACGTCGCCGGCACCAGCGGCGACGGCGCCCGCCGCTCGATGGCCACAAAGATGGCCAGCAGGGCGATACCGATCAGGAACAACGCCAGCGCCGGACCTGACGTAAGCCCGCCCCGGGCCGCTTGATCCAGCGCGTAGACCAGCGCCACGATGGCGGCGGTGCCGGTGACCGCTCCGGAAACGTCCATCCGCCCGGCCTCTCGCCGGCCGTGGCCGGCAAGCACGGCGGGCGCCAGCGCCAGCGGGATCACGGCCAGGGGCACGCTGATCAGGAAAACGGCGCGCCAGCCGAGGGCATCCGCCACGGCGCCGCCGATCGCCACGCTGAGGATGCCGCCCACCGGGCCGGCCGCCGCCCAGACGGCGAGGGCGCGATCCCGTGCCGCACCCGCCGGCAACTCATCCGCGATGAGGGCGATCGTGGCCGGCACGAAGAGGGCGGTCCCGATCCCCTGGACGGCGCGGGCGGCGATCAAGCCCACCGGGCTGGGCGCCAGGCCGCAGGCCAGTGACGCGAGCGCGTACACGCCGAGCCCCGCCATGAAGAGCCGGCGGTAGCCGAACAAGTCGGCGGCGCGGCCGCCGAGCAAGAGGCAGCCGCCAAAGGCCAGGGCATAGCCGCTGATCACCCACTGCAGTTCCGCCGCCGGCACGCGAAGCCCCTCCCCGATCCGCGGCAGCGCGATGGCCACGATCTGCAGGTTGAGGACGACCACCAACTGCGACGCGCACAGCACCGCCAAGGCCGGCCAGGGACCGCGTATCGCGATCTGATCCGCGGCCGCCCGGTTCTCGGTGTTGATCGTGATGGGCACGCGCCGCCTCCTGGACTCGATGGCAGCCGTCACACTGCCACCGGCTAAATACGTTATGCTGATATGAGTGAGGCAAATCTTGTTCCACCACTAAAAGTCGTTTTGCCGGTGGCAGGCAAGAGAGTTGGACAATGACCGAGCGGCTCCAGGAGGCGATCTCTCACATCCATGAGCCCTGGGGCGGCGCCCTCTGTCTCGATTTCGCGAACTCGATCGAGCCCCGCGGCGGGCCGCCGCCGTTCGCGCTGCCACCCGGCTTCGTCGCCCGCGATGAGCTAACGAGCTACCTCGGCCTCGTCGCCTGGGCGGTCCGGCTAAATCAGCTCTCGCCCGCGACCGGAGCCGCCCTCCTGCACACGGCTGGATCAAATCAAGACGGGGCCCGGCGCGTCCTCGCCCGCGGCCTGACCCTGCGGGAGGCGATCTATCGTGCGTTCGCCGCGGTGGCGCGGGGCGAACGGGTGGCGGCATCCGACTTGGCGCGGCTGCATGGCGAGCACACCGAGGC
>JACCYK010000065.1 GCA_013696525.1 Chloroflexia bacterium | reverse complement strand
GGATCCGTCCGGACGTTCGCCCGACGCGGGCGTCGTCACTTGTATCTGGCGACTCCGGGACGTAATGAGCGGATGTCCTCACCGCCAATCGTCAGTACGGTATGCTTGAGATGGCCCGGCGTAGGTTGTCGCGGCAGACAGCCCGGTTGCCGAACGCGATCGCAAGGGTCGGCGACACCACGCGGGAAACACGATTTGTCATCACCACGGCCAGCAAGCAATCGGACCGCCCGAAAGCCGCCGCTCACACCTCGATCGCTGCCTCGGACTCGGGCGGATCGGAGCAAAGTACTCGGCATAATCTTTGCCGCGATCCTGGTCTGTGCTTTAGTAGTCAGTGTAATATTGCCGGTGATCCTCGACGGCATGAGCCAAGATCCAGGCGTGGGAATCGCGCCGGCGGCCGAAACCAGTGGCCCGAGTGACTACGAGCGTAAGCTCCGGGCCGAGATCGACCGCCAACCAGAAAACCCTCGGCTGATGGTGTCGCTGGCCAATCTGTTGGTGGCCCAAGGCGCGAGCGACGAGGCGGTTCCTTGGTATGAGCGGGCGATTGAGATTGACCCCAATCGGATTGAGACCAGAATCGACTTTGCGGCCGCCTTAGCCCGGCGGGGCTCTCTGTGGGACGCGGAAGTGCAACTGGAACGGGTTCTGGCCATCGACGACGAACGTGCCGATGCGCATTTCCTGCTCGGCGATCTGTACGCGGCTTGGCAACCGCCGCGTCTTGATGAAGCCGCCACGCGGTTTCGGCAGGCGATCGCGGTGGGACCAGGATCAGTGGCGGCGGAACAAGCAAGCCAAGCCCTGGCCCGCATTGGGCAGGACGCCGGATCGCCAGTTGTTTCGCCGACCGGTGGGGTCGGCAGCCCGCGGGCGGAGAGCGAACCATGAACGAGCCGGTGGCCGCCGGAGATGAAGCCCCGGCGATTAGCGCGGGTCTGCTGGCGTTGTTGGTTTGTCCCGTCGATCGAGGGCCAGTTGAGCTCCAGGGAGAGACGCTGGTCTGCACGCGGTGCGGCCGGACGTATCCCATCGAGAACGGTATCCCAAACCTGCTGGTCGATGACACCAAGTAGCGAACGCATGTTCTGGACTGGCTGGTATACTTAGCGACATGGAACGAACGACGATGGGCGAGACGCCGACCGAGACCGGCGACATCCAAGATCGCGAGCTGACCCCCCGCCAGCGGGTCGAGGAGGGGCAGTATGAGCGCAGCCTGCGGCCGCGGCGGCTGGGCGAGTACATCGGCCAGGATCGGGTCAAGGCGAGCCTCGGCATTTTTATCGAAGCCGCGAAGGCACGGGCGGAGCCGCTTGACCACGTCCTCCTGCATGGCCCGCCTGGACTCGGCAAGACGACGCTGGCGTCGATCATCGCCACCGAGATGGGCGTCAGCCTGCGGATCACCTCGGGCCCGGCGGTCGAGCGGCAGGGCGACCTGGTTTCGATCCTGACCAATCTCAAGCCGAACGATGTGCTCTTCATTGACGAGATCCATCGCCTGAACCGGGTGGTCGAGGAAGTCCTGTACTCGGCGATGGAAGATTTCGCGGTGGATATCATTCTCGGCAAGGGCCCGGCGGCTCGCACCATGAGGATCAATCTTCCCCGGTTCACCTTGGTCGGCGCGACCACCCGGCTCGCGCTCCTGACCGGTCCGTTACGCGATCGGTTCGGATCGCAACTTCGGCTCGATTTCTATGCGCTGGAGGCAATGGAAGAGATCGTGGTCCGCTCCGCCGATGTGCTTCAAGTTCCGATTTCGGACGAGGGCGCGCTAGCGGTGGCGCGGCGGTCGCGCGGGACGCCGCGGGTGGCGAACCGGCTCTTGAAGCGGGTTCGTGATTATGTGGAAGTACGGGGCCAGGGGATCATCACCCCGGAGCTGGCGGCCGATGCCTTGACCATGCTAGAAATCGACGAGTTGGGTCTCGACGACATCGATCGGCGGATCCTGCACGTCATCGTCGACAAGTTCGGCGGCGGTCCCGTCGGCATCGACACCTTGGCGGCGGCGATTAGTGAAGAGACAGACACGCTGATGGACGTCTATGAGCCATACCTGATCCAACTTGGCTTCCTCCAACGGACGCCGCGCGGCCGGACCGCCACCCGCGGCGCCTACCAACACCTTGGCCTACAGCCGCCGATGATTGAGCCAGCCCAACATCTGCTATTCGAACAACCATAGGTGGTCGCGCGCGGTGCCTAAGCAGTTTTCAGCGATCGATTCCCGGCTCCTCGTCGAAGCATTCGATTACCAATTGCCCAGCGACTTGATCGCGCAAACGCCGCTGCTGGATCGGGGCGCCTCTCGGCTGCTCGTGGTTGATCGACAGTCAGGAACACTGGCTCACACCGCGATCCGAGACCTGGCCGAATGGCTGACGCCCGGAGACCTCTTGGTCGCCAACAACAGCCGGGTGATTCCGGCGCGCCTGCAGGGGACTCGAGCCGACACCGGGGGTCGCGTCGAATTGCTTCTCCTGCGGCAAGAACAAGACGGGTATTGGTCGGCCCTGGCGAAACCCTCGCGCCGCTTGCGGCCGGGAGCTCGAATCATGCTCACGCCCAAGACCGGCTTTGGAACGGGTCTACCCGCCGCGGCGATCACAATTGCGGAGCGTCGGCTTCGCGGTGAAGTGCTGGTGCGGTTCGACGATGCGAGCCAGTTGACGCTTGAGCGATTTGGGACGGTGCCGCTGCCGCCCTATATTTCCGACGCCCTAGCCGACGAGGAGCGCTATCAAACGGTCTACGCGACGGAGCAAGGATCGGCGGCGGCGCCGACGGCCGGGCTCCATTTTACCGAGGAGCTGCTCAGTCATCTCCGGACGCGGGGCATCGATTGGGCGGAAGTCACATTGCATGTGGGGCTTGATACGTTTCGGCCGGTCACCGTGGATCGGGTAGCCGATCATGTCATCCATCGCGAGTGGTGCTCGGTTGGGGACGATGTGGCGCACCGTGTGGCCGAGGTCAAGCGGGGCGGACACCGGGTGGTGGCAGTGGGGACGACGGCGGCGCGCGCATTGGAGACGCTCGGCCGGCACTGGACGTCTGGTGCGTTGGGCGGGATGTCGGGCCTGACTGACATCTTTATCACGCCGGGATTCGCCTGGCAGGTTGTCGATGCCATGCTGACGAATTTCCATTTGCCGAAATCGAGCCTGATCATGATGGTCAGCGCTCTGGCCGGCCTTGATCTGACACGACGAGCCTATGCGGCGGCAATCGCCGAGCGATACCGGTTCTATTCCTTCGGCGATGCGATGTTGGTACGTTGAGCGTTTGGGAGGTTGTGCCGTGATGGACGAGAGTGGAGGAAAGCAGATTTTGGCGGATGAACGAAAGCTTACGAAAGCGCCGCCGGACGGGCGTGGCATGCGACGGGTCGGGATCGTCGGCCTAGTCCTTGCGGGCGTGCTCGGAGTTGGCTTGACGATCCAAGCAAGGTCAAGCAACGCAACACCCGAGAGCGATACAGGATGCTGGGCCGCGGAGGCGCGGTCCACGATTGAGACGGAGGATGACATGGCCCGAAAGCAGTACGCGCAAGCGCCAGCGCTGACGATCGATCCGGCGAAGCGGTACACCGCGACACTGACCACAAGTCACGGCCCAATCGAGGTCGAGCTGTACCCACAAGACGCACCGCAAACGGTGAACAACTTCGTCTGCCTGGCAGAGGATGGATACTACGACAATACGCCGTTTCACCGCATCCTCAAAGGGTTCGTGATCCAAGGCGGCGACCCAACTGGGACCGGCAGCGGCGGTCCTGGCTATCAGTTCGATGACGAACCGGTGAGCAAAGATTACGAAAAAGGGATGCTGGCGATGGCAAATGCTGGCTCGAATACCAACGGCAGCCAATTTTTCATTGTCCTCGATGACCTCCGTGGCAAGCTCCCAAAGAACTACACCATCTTCGGCAAGGTGACTGATGGTCAGGCGGCGGTTGATGCCATTGCCGTCGTGCCAACCCGGCGGGGCGGCTCAGGTGAAAACTCGACGCCGATGGAGCCTGTTACGCTCGAATCTGTCGTCGTGGCCACCGAGTAACGTGCATTCGAATCACGATCAGCCTTGGCCCGAGAGGCCAAGGCTGATCACACCCAGGACGAACGGTCAAGCGGAGACCACTGGCGACTAGGCGGCGCGGTCCAGCTCGGTCGAGAGCGCTTCATACTCTGCCAGTAAGCCGAACCAGAAATCTTCCCAGGCAGCGACGTCTTCACCGTTGACAACGGCTTGCTCGATCCGGACATAGCCGTCATCAAGCCGGCGGACGAGGGTTGCCCGCTTCGTCGAAAGATCTTGGGGCTCAACGAGCTCATCACCTCGATCACGATTCATGATGACCCTCCCACTGGAAGTAAATGGCAGTTATGACGCCACCGGAAGCTCAGTGCTCAAGGCTTTGAGGCGGTCAATCAAGAGCGACGCGTCGCGCCGGCTAAGCGCGTTGCGGTCGCCGCCGGATACCGCATGAATCTCTCGCTCTAGGCCATCCTCATCCAAGCCCGCCGCGCGCGCCACTGACTGCAGAAATCCAAGCTGCCGCTCGGTTGCCGGAAGGTCGCTGGCCGCTGGTCGATGACTGGCTGGAGCCTGTTCGATCTGGTTGCCGGACCAGCCTCGGGTACGGGTGATATCGATGGGAGAGTCAACGACGCGACCGACATTCGCGCCAAACTCGAAATCGGGGCAGAACTGAGTACCGTAGCCAAGCGCGGCGAGGGCGCGCCCGATCGCTTTTGTTTCCGCCTTTTCGATGTAATCGCGAAAGTCCCCCGGTTGCTCGCTGCCCCAACCGGTGGCCGAGCCGCCACCGGGGATGGAGACGGTGGCGCGGAACAGAGCGAGCGAATCGGAGTGAACCTCGAGCCGCGTCTCAATCGCGGCCTCGGGATGCTCATGGCGAAGCCAGACCAGGCGCCATTTCACTTCCAAGTAGTCGGAGCCGCTAATTTTGGTCAGGTAGCGGCTTGGCTCAAAAGCGGTGGTGCTGACCATGTTCAACCTCCCAAATAAGAACGTGCGTTCTACACTGATTGTAGTACTTGTGTTCGATTGTGTCAACGTGTCGAGGCGGCCCGGGACGAGCAGTCGCGGGAATGTTCGGGAGCGATGTGCGCGAACGTGACCACGCTCCTGCCGGACGCGCGTTATTCGACAATGGTTGGCCCTGGAAGGGGAACATGACCGGCAAGCGTTAGCCACCGGTCGGCACGACATATCCCATGTTTGACGTGATTGGTGGTGGTCACGCACACCTGCCGCGGACGGGCTTGCCGGCGGAGGTTGGCCGTCGGGCCTTGTCATTGATGCTGATCGGAGACCTCTCCTCAATATTGGCGCTTGGGCGCCGGGAACCGCTGGACAGGGGGCAAGGACCAGTCCCACCGTAAGTCCTTGTAGCAACGCGGCACGAACCAGGTGGGTGCTGCCGGCCGCGGCGCGAATCCCGGTCGCATACCGTGGCCGTGACCGCCGGATCGGATTTCGCGGGATCGGACCGAAGATCAGGAGGGCCAAAACCACTATGCTATACTGAGCCGCAGTAGTGTACGGACACCCGATGGAACAGTCAGGAAGGGATGGCCCGGTGAACGTTTCCTGTCTCCAGGAAAACTTGCAACGCGCGCTCGCTCAGGTGTCGCGCGCGGTTGCGACCAAAACGGCGCTGCCGGTGCTGAGCAACGTGCTGCTGAGCACGGACGACGGGCGTCTGCGGATCGCGGCAACCAATCTGGAGATCGGAATCACGACCTGGATCGGGGCCGCCATCGAGGCTGACGGTCAGATCACCGTCGACGCCCGGCTTCTGGCCGAGTTCGTGAACACGCTGCCCAACGACACCGTCAATCTGGTCGTCGATCGTGAGCGGCTGAGTCTACAAGTCCAATGCGGACGGGACAAGGCCGCGATCAATGGCCTCCATCCAGAGGATTTCCCGGTCATTCCGCGGGTCGATGGCGAAGCATACGTGGCAACCGTGAACCCCCAGACCTTGCGCGAAATGATCGCCCAGGTGGAGTTCGCGGCGGCAACCGATGAGAGCCGGCCGGTCTTGGCCGGGGTGCTGGTGCGGTTCGAGGACCAGACATTGACGCTGGCCGCCGCCGACGGCTTTCGCCTGGCGGTGCGACGAGGGCAACTTGAAGAAGCGGTCTCCGAGCGATTGGACGTGATCGTTCCAGCCCGTGCCCTCCGCGAACTGTCTCGGATCCTTGGCGACCATGCCGATCCGGTGCAGATAGCGATTACGCCCAACCGCAACCAATTGCTGGTCCGGGTCGATGAGACAGAGTTTCTCTCCCGGTTGATTGATGGCACCTTCCCCGATTTTCGACAGATCATCCCTCGTGAGTTCAATACCAACCTTGACGTGGGGCGAGACGCATTCCTGAACGCGGTTCGCCGAGCGGGCTATTTCGCGCGGGACAATAACGATGTGGTGCTGATCCAGATCCACGCCGGCGAGGAAGAGTTCATGCCGGGGACGATCGAAGTCTCGGCCACCGCGGCCGAGCGGGGAAGTAGTCAGAGTTTTGTCGACGCGACGATCAATGGGCCCGAGGCCCAGATCGCGTTCAACTCTCGCTACCTGGCGGATGTGCTGGGTATTCTGCGCCAGGGCCAAGTCCAGCTCGCGATGAATGGGTCGAACCAGGCCGGGGTGGTCAGGCTGGCTGGATCAGACGACTATACGCATGTGATTATGCCGATGGTGATCGGCGCAAACTAACGCGCGTAGTGGTCCGTGGTAGGTCATGCATCTGGTCGAGCTGGAGCTCGAGGAGTTCCGGTCATATCGCCGGCTACAACTCCACCTCGACCCGGCCGGGCTCCGTCTGGTCGGTGACAACGCGAGCGGAAAATCATCCTTGCTCGAAGCTATCGCGATGCTGGCCACCACGAGATCGGTCCGAACGTCCTCCGAACGGGAGCTGATCCATTGGCGAAGCGGGGAGGATCTCTCGCTGCCGCCGTTTTCCCGGATTCGGGGCGTGGTCACGCGTGGGGATCGCACGATCGAAATCGAAATCGCGATTCAGATTGAGCCCGGGCGAACCAGCCATGTCAAGAAGCGGATCAGGATCAATGGACGTCCGGTTCGCGTCCTTGATGCGGTCGGCTCCCTGAACGCCGTGCTGTTCTCGCCGGAAGATATCGAGCTCATCAGCGGCTCCCCCGCCGGCCGGCGCCGCTACCTGGACTCAACCATCTCGCAGCTTGATCGTTCGTACCTGCGATCACTCGCCCGCTTCAGCCGTATTTTGGAACAGCGGAACAGTCTGCTCAAATCGCTGGCCGGGTCCGGGATCACGGCGGGATCGCGCCAAGCCGGCGAGCAACTCGATTTTTGGGATGCTGAACTGGTGGCGCACGGTTCGGCCGTCATTGCCAGGCGGGTTCTGATCGTGAAGCGACTGGGCCGCCTCGCGGCGGAACGATTCGAACTGCTTTCGATGACGGCCGATCTCGATGTTCGGTACGAGTCGTCCGTTTCGCTGACGCCGGCGCAGGTTGCCGAGCTGGTGACAATGGACCGACTCCAGCCGGTTGTTGCGCGCAACTTCACGACAGCGTTGACTGCGGCGCGGAGCGACGAGCTCCGGCGTGGCGCAACGCTGGTGGGGCCACACCGAGACGATGTGACGTTTCAACTCGCCGGGCTCGATGTAAGCATGCACGGTTCACGGGGCCAACAGCGGTTGGTCGTCGTTGCCCTCAAGCTGGCGATCTCCGCGCTGATGCAGGAAATCGCCGATGAGTCGCCAGTCTTGATGCTGGATGACGTGCTCTCCGAGCTCGACCCGAGACACCAGGCATCGTTGCTGGAAGCGACGGCGGCGGCTGGGCTCCAGGTGATCGTCACCGCCACCGAGCCGAGCTTGCTCCGGCGTCCTGTCCTGGAGCGAATTCCGGCGTCACGGGTTGCATCCGGTTCAATTCTGCCGCTGGACAGCCTTTGATACCCCATGTTGCTGAGACCACCTTCCTGTTAACTGTACGAACACAACGAACGGACGCAAATCAAGCGAGGCGAACGGCAGACCAGCGTTCGTAGGCCGTTGCGCTGGATGAATATTGGTTGGGACCAATATCGTCGGGTCGAGGTTTCGTTCGTGGAAGTCGTTCAACCAGCCGCGGGAGTCAACACGCCCGGTCCGGATGGGTCACGCGGCAGTGATCATCGTTCTGCCAGTGACGGTTGGCCGGCTGGCGAGGAGATCCTGAGCCGGGCGGGTTTTGTCCCCGGTGGATTGCCGCAACCATCAGACTGAGCACGGACGAGCGCGAGTCGCTAACCAGGGCGTGAGCAAACGATCGACGTTGTTAACGATGGTCGAACCACGCTGACGCCGGCCGCATTGCTGCTTGGTGCCCTTTGGGAGAACGCGCGAGGCACCGCAAAGCTTCCTCAGCTTGTCGCACATCACGGTCGGCCGCGCCGCGGCAGGGCTGACGCTCGAATTGGAGCGCTACAAGCGCCACGACCGAATGGCAATGAACCGGAAGGGAATCTCGCGGTGACCGACCGGCGACGCGGAGGACCGCGCGGATCGTGCCGGATTGAGCGAGCCGCCGGCGACGACCCGGCCTGGGTCGACCCGCCGTCGGGTTGGATGGTCGCTGAATGGCTGGGGAGCAGGGATTCGAACCCCAACTACCTGATCCAGAGTCAGGCGTCCTACCGTTAGACGACTCCCCAGTGCGCCGCCTCGAAGTTTACCACTGACGCTCCAGGAGAACAATTCCGATGGGGCGAACCGGCGAACGAGGCGGCCGCGATGTCAGTGGGCCGTCGCCTGTTCGCGTCACAGCAGGATCGGGGTTGTCGCCACGGCATCTAGGGATCCGGAGAGCGAGGCAAACGCGGCCGCCACCGTGTTGTGAGCCAGGACGAGCGTGGTGACGGGCCCGGTGCCGCCGGGGACCGGGGTATACGCGATGCCCAGCCCGGCAAAGCCGGTGGCATCAGCATCCCCGACCACCTCACCGTCCACCACGTTGACGCCGAAGTCGAGCACAACGGCGCCCGGCTTCAGCATCGCGCGGTTGATCAGGCCGGGATGGCCCGCCGCCACGGCCACGATGTCGGCGCGCCGGGTGAGATCGGCAAGGTCGCGAGTTTGCCGATGACAGGTCGTCACCGTGGCATGCCGGTGCGTCAGCATGGTGGCGAAGGGCTTACCGACGACATTGCTGCGACCGATGACGACGGCATTTTGACCGGCGATAGGCAGGCCGTAGAAGTCGAGGATCTCGATTCCGCCTTGCGGCGTACTTGGCCGCAGCGACGGCAGGCCAAGGTGAAGCCGGCCGGCGTTGGTCGGCGTGATGCCGTCGACATCTTTCAGCGGCGCCAGATGCTCGAACACGAGATGAACCGACAGATCGGCCGGGAGTGGCATGAGGACGAGGATGCCATGGACCGAGCGGTCCTGGTTGAGCGACGCCAAGGCCGCGATCAGTGAATCGGACGAGCTGCCGGTGGCCAGCTCGACTGGACGATGGTCGATCCCCACGCGACGAACGCCACGGTCGATCGCATCCCGGTAAGCCAGGGCCGAGGGATGACGGTCGGTCAGCAGCGTTGCGATCAGCGGTGGGCCGCCGACTTGGTCGCGAAAGAGCGAGGCGGCGAGCGTGACCTCGGCTCGAAGTCGAGACGCGATGGGGGCGCCGCGAAGTAGCGGTGGAGACGTCATGGTGCTCGCCAACCTCGAACCGAACTACAGCGCGCGACCGGTGATGACCTGCACCGCGAGCCGGCTACCCGACGTTGGTGACTCCAGAAACTATGCGGCCAGAAACTAGGCATCCTCGCCCGCGATCGGCCCGATAGTCATGGCGCCACAACTCCAGGGAGATGGTTTCGAGCGCGGCGATGATTGCAAGTCGTCCTGCCGCGCTCATCACCGGCGCCCACGATCCAGCACGTACTGTCGAAACCGCCGGGCCGAACCAGACCCGCGGAGTATAGCAGGGACTCTATCCAAGGCGGAGAACAGCGAGATGACGACGGCCGGGGAACCAAGAAGCGCCAACAGGCACTAGAAA
>JACCYK010000060.1 GCA_013696525.1 Chloroflexia bacterium | reverse complement strand
CCGCCGAGGCCGTCGACCCAAGCCTGTTGACCCTGACGCTCGAAGGCGAGGTGGTCCCCGGCCGGCTGACGACCTACTGGCTGGAGACCGATGCCGGCCGGCGGCCGGCGCCCGGCCCCGCCCTGGTCCAGGTCGCCGGCGATACGGCGGGACAGGGCGCCATCGTGGCCGAAGCCATGGTCTGCGATATCGCCGATCCGCAAGAGGGGTACGACTGGTTCGGGCAGTGCGGCACCCCCGCCGTGGAGATCGGGTTCAGCCTCTACGCGGAGCAGGATGAGGTGACGCCGCTGGCAACCCAGGCGGTCAACGCCCAGGGCCGGGCCCACTTTGGCAACCTGGCGCCGGGCATCTACCAGCTCAAGTCCGAGGGCGCCAACTGGTGCTACGCGGAGAGCGACCGGGTTGACGCGAATGGCAACGTGGTCGTCGAGGCCGACCTTGAGTCGCACGTCTGGAGCTTCGTCTGCGGCGCCACTGGCGGCTGAGCCAAGCGGGCTGGCGCTCACCGGTCGGCGCCGGCCCCCTGCCGGACGCGGCGCAACCTGTCAGGCTGGGCCGCCGCGCCTCGCTGTCACGTACGTGCTGGGCTGCCCGAACGATTCGCCCGGATTCGGTAGAAATTGATACACTGGGGCTATGATCGAGAGGAACCTGCCGTGACGGCGCTCACCCACGAGTCCGTGTTGACCTGCCCCGGGTGCGGCATTGCGAAGCGGGAGACGATGCCGGCCGTCTCCTGCCAGATCACCTACCGCTGTACCGCCTGCGGCGCCGATCTCTGGCCCGCCCCCGGCGATTGCTGCGTCTTCTGCACCCACGGCTCCGTCCCCTGCCAGGCCATCCAACAGCAACGAGCGGCATCCGCCGGGCGATGAACGAATGAACCACGGGCCGCCCGCGCTCCCTTCACGTCCGCGTCTGGATACCCTGCCGCGCAACCGCCCTCGTCTCCGCGCGGCGCTGGGATATGTTGGTGCGGCGGCGCAACCAAGCCGGACACCAAGTGATGCGCTCGGCTCATCGTTCCGTCGCCGATAGCCTCGGACCATCACGAGCCAGCCTCCGCGGCCAGCGGATTACGTTGATCGACTTCGGGACGCTCGTCCGCCATTGCCGCCGAAATACGTCGATCGACTGATGCGCCCTGTCGCCGTGTCGCCTATCATGGTGGTAACGCCGGGAGGTCGGCGAATCGGTATCTACGCTCCGGAAGGTCATTCCGGGGTCAAGGGGGTTCCATTGGACCGTTTTCGCCTCGACCAGCTCGCCATCTTGCTCGCCGCCACTCGCTCGCGGCGGCAGACCTGTCGCCTTCTGGTCGGCGGCCTCGCTGCCGCTGTCGGGCTGTCGCGTCTCGCGCCCCCGTTGCCAGCCGGGGCGCAGAGCGACAACGACTGCGCGCCGGGGGATCCTCAGTGTGAGCGGCCTGGATCGACCCAGATGTGCTGCAATGGCTCTCTTGGCTAATATATCTGTACCGTGAACCTGCGGTGTTGCCTACCCGACCACCAGGTCTGCGACGAGTGTTGCTGCGACAATGCCCGCGACGAGTTCTGTAACCTCGACTACAACCCCAATGACCCGGACACGGGCAGATGCTGCAAGACACGGGAAAAGAAGTTAAAGATCACCCAGGTGCAGCTCCGCGATATTGACGATGGACCCCTGATCTGGCTCAGCGCCGCCGAGCATCCCTACTACGGCGGCAACACTCGCATCCATGGCACGATCACGATCAAGGGCGGTAAGCAGGATGTGCTCCAAAGCCTTGAGCTGGAGATCCTCCAGAACAATGCCGTCGTCGCCACCGCCAAACTGGCCAAGGGAGTCAAGGACACGCTGCTGACCAAATTTGGCGCGGACGAGGAAGTTAAGATCGGTAAGAGCCAGTTGCTGTTCGAGCTACCATCGGCGGAGGCGGCCAACGTTGATGGCAGCAAGAACGGCTTCCTCGCCCTACGGGTCAAGGCTCGCTCCAAGGATGACGGCGAAGTCGAGCAACAAGCCGGCGGGGCGGTGATCCTGGTCAGGTACACGGCTGGTAACCGCTATGGCAATCGCGATGCGGCCAACTGCGGGAAATCAAAGTACCCGTGTGGCGGTGACGACTGGGTCCTCCCGGATGTCAAGAAGGTGCTGGAGCACTTTCCCGACAACAATTGGGGCGATATAAGCAACATGAACGGGGGCAAATTCCCTCCGCACGCGGGGCACGTCAGTGGGAACGAGGCCGACGGCCACTTTGCGGGGTACAACGAGCGCAACGCGGCCGTCGCGAAGACAATCATCGGACACCTCAATGATTCGACCTACGGCTCGCGCATCACGAAGGTGCTGGTGACCTACAGTCGGAAACCGTGCGACAAATTCTGCAAAGCGATCAAGGGGGTGCAGTTGGCCGATGGCCGGATGGCCAGTGAGGTCATCCGCCCGGCCAGTGGCCATGGTACCCACTTCCATTGGTCCGTCGACCCGGGTTCGTTCGGTTAGGCCGAAGTACCGCGTCTGTCGCCAGGGCAGGTGATGACCGGCATCAAGTACTCCGTGCGCTCAGTTGCATCATCGCTGATCCGGTGGCTCTGGCGAGCCAGTCGCTTGACCCTGGGATGTGCTCCTGCCCTGGTCCAGTACCGCCGGATCGATTGGTTCGAATCAATACTCCGCGCAACGAAGCCACATCGGATCGACTCCCCAGCCGCGCAGTAGCGGCACCACTTGATCCCGCAGCACCACCTGCTCCGAGGCATTGTGGGTGGTGCCCAGCAGATTGGTCGTGAGCTCCGGCAGCAGGGCGCGCACCGCCGCCCGGTTCTGGTCGGCCCACGCGCTCTGGTGCGGCGTCCACCAGGTGCCGGTCAGATAGGTGTCCACCTCTTCTGCCAGCACCTCACGCAATGAATCGACATCGTCACCACCGCCGGCGATGACCGCCACCCGCGAGACGGGACGGCCGGCGTGCCGGATTTGCGCCGGGTCCAGCGCCGGCAGCTCGCACAGCTCACGCACTCGGGCCGCGAAGTCGCCGAACCGCTCCGGCGCCTGTTCGCCGATCACCCCGGCGTGGCCGCCCACGTACGGCGCGAACGTCCCCACCCGGCGCAGGCCCAACCCGTCCACCAGGGCGCCGCTGGTAGAGGTTTCCGGGTGGCAATCGAGCGGGGCATGCATGACATACAGTCCGATGTTCGCCTCCCGCACCGCATCGAACTGGGACGGGGGCACCGGCACCAGGCCGCTCCCCCGCGCTTCGAAATCGGTGATGTGGTGGGTCAGGATCAGGGCGCCGGGAGCCCCCCGCTCCCGTTCGGTCGCGACGATCCGTTCC
>JACCYK010000019.1 GCA_013696525.1 Chloroflexia bacterium | reverse complement strand
ACCCAGCGCCTCCCAGTGGATAGGTCGAGCCCACGAGTCGGTGATCGGAATCAGGTATCAGGCACGGAGGACTATTGTCAGCCACGCGGCTGACGCGCAAGCGCATGTGGTAGACCCGAGCGGTTATCCGGTCGAAGGAGTGACCTGTGGCACCACGGAAGAAAGCGGCTCCAAACGCGGTCTATCAGCTCAAAGTAACCCTCAAACGGACCCGGCCGCCAATATGGCGTCGCCTCCACGTCCGAAGCGACACCCGGCTCTCCGCCTTGCACGAGATCATCCAAACCGCGATGGGATGGTGGAACTGTCACCTCCACCAGTTCACCATCGGCGGCGAGGAGTACGGCGCGCCAGACCTGGACGAATGGTTTGCGGTCCGCGACGAGCAGCGCGTCTCTCTGCACCAGTTGCCCTTGCCGGCAAAGGCCCGGTTCTCCTACCAGTATGACTTCGGCGACGACTGGGCGCACGAGATCGTCGTCGAAAAGATCTTGCCGCCGGATCCCATCGTCACCTACCCGATCTGCCTGACTGGCAAACGGGCCTGCCCGCCCGAGGACGTGGGCGGAACGTGGGGCTATACCGAGTTCCTCGACAATATGAGCGATCCGCACCACGGGGAACACGAGTCCATGCGCGAATGGAATGGCCGAAAATTCGACTCGGAAGCCTTCAATCTCGACACGGTCAACGCACGGCTGCAAAGCTTCAGACGACCGACGCTTGGCGGCGGAGCTGAGAGGTCGGGGCAGCGGGGCAAAGTCGTAGCTCGCATCAAACGCCCGGTCGCGGCTCGGCCGCTTCCAGCGCGCGGTCGGCGTGTTGGGCTTGGAGGTTGCCAATGACCGCACGATCGTCAACGCTGGATCTCCCGCGTCCTCGCAATGGACGCGGCAGCCGCGTGACCAATTACGAGTTGTTTTTCGATCGCGTCGACGTCTTCGCCGTCACTCAGATTTCTCACCTGCCGCGAGCGAATCTGACCGAACGCGGTGCCATTCAATCGCTTATCATCTTGTTGGCGGCCTGGTGGGCGTGGATGGACACCGCCTGGGCGATCAACTGGCTCGACCCGAACCGGGCGCCTCTCCGCCTGATGCTCGTCGGGGTAATATTGGGCAGCGTGGTCATTGCCGCGGTTGCCGTCTGGGACGGCCGCTTTGACCGGCATGATGCGGCCAATGAGCGACACTGAACGCCGGGCGCCAGCAACGGCAAGCGAGTTTGGTCGTGTTCTCACGAAGCTTCGTGGTCAACACCGGCTCAAACAACAAGACCTGGCCAAGCAAATAGGGCGCAGTAAGAGCACGATCAGCCGGCTGGAATCAGGTGAGCGCGGCGTCAGCCGAGAGCTCGTCGATGAGCTAGCCGAAGCCCTTGTCACGACCACGGCCGAACGCCTTGAGCTGCTCCAGGCGGCGGGTCTACTCTCCGAAGAAACGGTCGCCCTGTTGGAAGAACCAGAGCTGACCCGGCTCTCCCGCCTCCTCTCCCAAGCGAACCTGCTACCGCGCGACCGCCGCCTCTTGCTCCGCTACATAGAGCTCGCGCTGGAGCATGCGGCTGCCCTCGGGTATGTGATTCCCGCCCCGTGGCCGCCAGAAGACGGCGATTCCTAACCCCTGTCCGCCGACAGCCATCCGAGTCAGGGTTGGTAACTCCGCGACAAACACGCGACGGGCTAAACCTGCCCGTATACTCGACGGACCGGCGGCCGCGACTTCGGCCGCCGGTGGCGCGGCGCCCGGCGTATCCGATTACCGGAAAGGCGATTCGTTGGGACTGTGGTTCGAGGTCGTACTCATCCTGGTACTCGTGCTTGGCAACGGCATCCTCGCGATGTCGGAGACCGCTATCGTCTCCGCCCGCCAGGCCCGTTTGCAACAACGCGCCGAGCGGGGCGAAAGCGGCGCCAGGATCGCGCTCAACCTGACTCGAGATCCGAACATCTTCTTGGCGACGGTACAGATCGGCATTACGCTGATCGGCGTGCTCTCCGGCGCCTTTGGCGGCGCCACGGCCGCGCGGTCACTGGCCGCGTTCATCGCCAATGTCGAACCACTGGCGCCATACGCGAGCCAGATCGGGCTCGTCATCGTCGTCCTCGTCATCACGTATCTCTCGCTCATCATCGGCGAGCTCGTCCCGAAGCGGATCGCGCTCAACGATCCGGAAGCGATCGCGGCTCGAGTCGCCGGGCCGATGAGCACGATCGCGGCCGTCGGCTCGCCGCTGGAGCGGTTGCTCAGCTCGTCGACCGACGCCGTGCTGCGACTGCTTGGCGTTCGGCAGCAAGATGACCCCCCGATCACCGCCGAGGAGATCGGCGTCCTGTTGGAGCAGGGCGCCCGCGCCGGCGTGTTCGAGCCCGCCAGCAGAAGACGGTTGAGGCCGTGTTCGATCTCTCGAACGATCCAGTCGCTGCCCACATGACCCCCCGCACCAATGTTGTCTGGATTAACGTCGCTGATCCGGACGACGTCCAGCGCCAGACGCTCCGTGACGCCCGCCACACTCGGATTCCCCTCTGCCGAGGGAACCTCGACAACGTCGTCGGCGTGGTCCAAGCGAAGGACCTGCTCAACCTCTACCTGACCGGATCACCATTTGAAGTTGAGCCGTCGGCCCACCCGGCGCTCTTTGTCCCGGAAAGCATGTCGGCGCTCCAGTTGCTGGAGCAGTTTCGTCGATCTCGTGAGCAGATTGCTCTGGTCATCGACGAGTTTGGCGGCGTGGCCGGGCTGGTCTCGTTGCAAGACGGCTTGGAGGCAATCGTCGGCGACATCCCCAGCGCCACGGGCCAAGCCGGCGTCGCAATGGTCGCCCGTCCCGATGGCTCCTGGTTAATTGACGGCGCAATCTCGTTCGATGAAGCAACGGACCGGCTCGACCTCGACGACCTGCCCGATTCGCGGGACGGCTGTAACACTCTGGCCGGATTTGTGCTCGCCGCGCTGGGTCATATCCCGGTCACGGGTGAGCGATTCTCAGCCTCCGGTTGGACGTTCGAGGTGATCGATATGGATGGGCATCGCGTGGACAAAGTGCTCGCCACGCCGATCGCGGCAGAATCGACGCCGGATGCACCATCGAGGATCGCATGAGCGCTTCTTCGCCCTACGGTTCGCGGTCATCGACCCGTTCCAGCGCTGCCGCTTGCTCGACCGACAACGCCTCGGGTCCCTCGCGATGTCGAGTCCGGATCCTGCCCCAGCGGGCCGACTCGGCCGCCCGCCGTCGCACCAGGCTGACGATCCCGACCACAACGAGCAACACCGCCACGACCACCAGGACGCCGACGACGCCGAACACGTCGGCGGCGGCGGCGGCGAAAAAGATCGGAATAAAGGCGACCGTGTTCGAGATCGTGAAGAAGGTCGCGTAGACGCGGGCTCGGATGCTCTCGTGCGACCGCTCCTGCAGGATGGTTTGCGACGGCACGATAATGCTGGCATCGCAAGCGCCCAGCAAGGCGGCGAAGAATCCCACCACCGCGATTTCCAGGGCGACGGGTATCTGGGCCGAGGGCATAAGCCCGCCCAACAGCATCCGGCTCGTGGCCATCAAGATGAGCGCCACCCCGGCCCCGATAATCGCCCAGTCGATCACGTCCTCGCGGGCGAACCGCCGTAGCAACCGTGGCACCAGGGCGACACCGAGACCGACCCCAATCCCCGCCGGCGCCACGATGTAGCCAATATCCTCGGTCGAAAGCCCAATCACGCTCGACATGAAGTCCGGACCGAGCGCGGCAATCATCAAAAAGGTGGTGGCCGATAGCGTCAGATAGGCGATGGCCTTCATCAGCATCTTGTCCCGCAGGATGAAGACAAGACCCTCGCGGACATCGGCCACGAGCCGGCGCATGGGGTGCGCATCAATCCCGATCGGCATTGGCGGTGCCGGCATGTCCGGCAAGGTCATCACCATGGCCGCGCAGGCGATGAACAAGACGCCGGTGATCACGAAGATCGCCTCGATGCCCACGATTTTCGCCAGCAACGGGCCGACCACTGCAAACCCGAGCAGCTGCGACGCGGTAAATGTCAGGTTGAACAGCGCATTGGCGCTAATCAGCTCGCGGCGGGAGACGAGCGAGGGGATCACCGCCCCCTGCGCGGGCGGGAAGAATTGACCGACGGCGCCGAAGACAAAGGTCACCCCGTAGTAGGAGCCAAGCACCGCGGGCACCGGCCAGCCGGCCTGAATAAACAGGAAGAGCACCACCGCCACCGCTCGCGCCGCATTGACGACCGCCATCACCAACCGGCGGTTCATGCGATCGGCCACGACCCCGGCCAAGGGGCCGAAGATGACCGAAGGAAGGGAAAACGCCAGGATCACGAGGCTGATGACGGTGTTGGCCTGGGCTATCTGGTTGGTTTCAACGATGTCGCGAATTTGCAGCAGCAGGGCAAAATTCACGGTGTTGTTCGCGGTGTGCGAGATAGCCTGGGCGAGCCAGAGTCGCAGGAACGGTCCGTTGCGAAGGACGGCGCGAAACGACCCTTCCGAAGACGGCCGCACCACGACAGAATCGCGCGCTGACGGCACGCCCGCCGCTGCCGGGCCGGGCTCCGCCGGACCAGTCGCCCGCGCCTCGCCACTCATGCCGATCCCCTGTCTACGCTCGCTCGGAGATATCGAGCACCGAGGACTCCGGCGGTGCTGGCTCGTTGACGTCAGGCGGCGGCTCGGCCCGCGAGAGGAACGTCTTCAACCGCCGTTCGAGGGTTCGCCGGGGCAGGAGCACTTTGCGTTGACACGTGGCGCAACGAAGGCCGATATCCGCCCCAAGCCGGACCACGGTCCAGTCGTAGCCGCCACAGGGGTGCGGCTTCCGCAGCCGCACCACGTCACCGAGCGTAAAGTGCGTCGGAGTTGTCAACGCTGGTCCGTGTGGTTTCATCGCCACGCTGTCCACCAGGCGAGGTGTCGCCTACATGAGTCCGGGGATCTTCATGCCGCCGGTCAGCGCCCCCATTTTGTCTTCCGCCGTCGCCGCCGCCCGCGTCATGGCATCCTGCGCCGCCGCCGTGATCAGGTCTTCCAGCATCTCGACATCGTCGGGATCGACCGCGCTGGGATCGATCTTGATGCCATGAAACTCGCGGGCGCCGGTCACCTGGACCCTGACCACGCCGCCGCCCGAAGTCCCTTCGACGATGGTCTCCGCCAGCTCTCGCTGGATCTTCTCCATCCGGGTTTGCATTTGCTGAATCATCTTCATGTTGACGGACATCTGATTGCTCCCGTGTAAACAGCTCATCGGCGGCATACGCCTGACGCGGAGTATACCAACGGTTTCCAGCCGAACCCGTTGTCCACCATCCGCTATGTGACGGCCGCTTCCCGCGAGGTCCAGGTCGCGGCTCGTTCCAGCATCTCGCGAGCGCTCTGCTGAGCCGCGGCCGTGACGGGCAGTCCATCAAGCATAGCCGCCAGCTCATCGACGCGGGCATCGTCAACGATCGGGGCAATCCGGGAAACGACCCGGCCCGCTTGCTCGGCTTTGGTAATGCGAAAATGGCGATCCGCGAAGGCGGCAATCTGCGGCAGATGGGTGATGACCACGACTTGATGATCCACCGCCAGATGCCACAGCTTTTCGCCAACGACCTGGCCGGATCGACCCCCCACGCCGACATCCACCTCGTCGAAGATCAGGGTGGGTGTGGCGTCGGCCCGGGACAGGATCGACTTCAAAGCCAACATGAGTCTCGCGGTCTCACCGCCGGAGGCAATGCGGCTAAGCGGCTTCAGCGCTTCGCCCGCGTTCGGCGCGATCATGAACCCAACCCGGTCGATACCGGTGGCGTCATATTCGTACGTATTGGCGCTAGCGCCATTCAATGCCGACGGAATGCCGTCAGGC
The DNA here is from genome assembly GCA_013696525.1 of Chloroflexia bacterium. Taxonomy (GTDB): domain Bacteria; phylum Chloroflexota; class Chloroflexia; order Thermomicrobiales; family UBA6265; genus JACCYK01. The sequence continues at coordinate 1,425 of JACCYK010000019.1, read as the reverse complement.
GCCTCCTGCTGCACGATCTCGACCCGAAAGATGGCTCGCCCCATGTTGAGCTCAGCCATAGCGGTCTCGACCTCGATCGCCAGTGTCTCGCTCGCGGTCCGTCTCGCCCGTGACAAGCCCGCGGCCAGGTCGCCGATGGCTTCGCGGTAGTGTCTCGCTCGCTGCACGAGGCCTTCGAGGTCGGCGCCTTCACCGGTGAGCGCTTCCAGCTCGGCCGCGGCCGTTTCCCCGAATTCGATCACCTCCGAGATGGTAGCGCCATACTTCCGCTTGAGGCCCCGCAGATTGTCAAGTCGCTCCTCCACGTTTGCCAGGCGGCCGGGGTCGGCCTCGATCCGATCGCGATAAGCGCGCGTCTCCGCCGAGATGTCCTCCACCAGGAAGACGATGTCGTTGAGTTGCGTCGCCAGACCCTGCATCGCGTTGTCGATCGAGGCGACATCGGTCAGCATCGCGCCCGCCTGCCGCAGTCCCTTCAGGGCCGAGATCGCGTCCGGATCGAGATCGTCGTCGCCCGCGAGCAGGGAGTGAACCGTGGCCGCTTCGGTTGCCAGACGTTCAGCATTAACCAAGACGCCACGTTCCGCTAAAAGTAAATCTTCTTCACCAGGTTGCAAGGTCGCGCTAGCGATCTCCTCCATCTGGAACCGCAAGAGATCGACCTGGCGCGCCCGTTCCCGTTCGCCCCCGGCGATGTCGTCGATCCGCGCCTCCAGCGATCGAAGCTCGTCGACGAGCCGGGTCAACTCTTGGCGCTCGAGCAACACGTCGGCGTAGCGATCAAGGAGGTCCAACTGCGCCCGCGGTCGAAGCAACGACAGGTGATCGCTTTGACCATGGACGTCGACCAGCAAGGAACCGATCCGGCTGAGCAGGCCGACGGTGGCAGTGCGGCCGTTGACTCGGGCCACGGTGCGGCCATTCGCGTGGACCTCACGGCTGAGGACCAGGAGCGTTTCGCCGGCATCGATCCCGAACTCATCGAGCATCGCGTCGAGCCCCACCTCCGGCCCTATGGACGCCATGTCAAAGCTAGCCTCGACCCAGGCCGAGGAAGCTCCGGTACGTACTACGTCAACGCCGATCCGGTCGCCCAACACCGCCCCCACGGCATCGATCAGGATCGACTTGCCGGCCCCGGTCTCGCCGGTTAAGACATTTAGGCCGGGCCCAAACTCGATCCGCAGCTCATCGATAATGGCAAAATCACGGATCGCAAGCTCAGTCAACATGGGGGATTCAACCATTCAACTCACCGTGTCGTTCGGCGACAGGGTGGCGGCAATCTCGTGTTCCGGTTTGGCCGTCGCGGATCGAATCGGTGCCGAGTCCGCCGGCACGGTACTTGGTTCGGCAAGTATGGAGGACGCCAGCGTCGGCGATTCTCTATTCTAACGGACCGTTCACGAGTGACGACGTCCGACT
>JACCYK010000408.1 GCA_013696525.1 Chloroflexia bacterium | reverse complement strand
GGGGCGACGCCGGTGCCGGGGCCGACCATGATTACCGGGGTCAGCGGCTCGGCCGGCGGCCGGAACGGCGTGCTCGGGGCCTGGATCAGGGCGGACACCGTGGCGCCGGCTTCCGTCGTCGCCAGATAGCAGGCACAGGCCCCGTGGTAGAGACCGCGGCCGGAACGGGCCGGACCTTCAACCACGCCCACCGTGGCGGTGCAGTGGCGGGGATCAGCCAGGGCCGAGGAGGAGATCGAGTAGTAGCGCGGCCGCAGTGGCGACAGCATTTCCAGGAAGATATTGAACGGCAAGGCGCAGGACGGGTAGGTTTCCAGCACATCGAGCAAGGAGACGCGGGGCGTGAGGATGACCTCGCGATAGCGGGCGACATGCTCCGGATCATCGCTGGCGAGCGATAGGAGTTGCTCATGCTCGGGCGGGCAGGTGGTAAAGGTCGCCAGCAGGTGAATCTGGGGCCTGGTTGCCGGGTCTTGCAACTCGACATAATCGCTCAAGAGTGACTCGATCGAAACCGGTTGGTCGAGGGGTAGGTGCGATTTGGCCGGGAGGTTGCTCCGAATCCGCAGGCTGGCGTCGTCCGGGAGCTGGAACCGGGCGCGCACCCGTTGCACCAGGTCGGGGGGTTGCGAGGGACGACGCCGAGGTAGTCACCGGTACGGTAGGTGAGGCCGTCTGGCAGGGAGAGCCCGATGTGCCGGGTCGAGCGGGCGGGCGGGGTTGTCCCGTCGCGCCGTTGGAGCGCCCGGTTTTCGATGATGCCGAACGTGGTCGCGTTGTAGGTGGCGGCCAGGGGCGCGGCCGCCGCCGTCAACACATCGACCTCGTAGCGGTGACCGCGGGCGAGCTGACCATCGGTATCGACCGTGGGCAGGTCCAGGGTGTGCGCCAGGTCGGACCAGAGGGTGCCGTACCAGGCGCGGAACTGGCCATCAAAATCATCACGGGCATCGCCTTCGCCGCGCGGGTGAACGCGCGTCGCGCCATGGGCGGCCAGCTCGGTATCGATCAGGGTGGGAATCGCTTGATAGGTCGAGGCCCAGTCACGATTGCCGCACCCGAAGACGGTATAGCGGACGCCGGCCAGGGCCGACGGCGCCAAATCGCCGCCAAGCCACCGGCAAAACCCGGCCGCGTTGTCCGGCGGGGTGCCATTGTAGGAGGCGCTGACGATGACCGCGGCGCCGGCCGGCGGCAAGTTGTCGGTGTAGTCATCGAGCGAGGCGACGGTCGTGGCGAAGCCGCGGACGGTGCCGTCGTGACCGATCTGTTGCGCCAGCTCGGCGGCGGTGCCGAGGTTGGAGCCAAAGAGGACCAGGAGCGGCGTCCCGTGGGTCACGACCAGCTCGGGCGCAACCGCGATCTCCGGCGTCGGCGAGACTGGCACCACCGGCACTGTTGCCAGGCGTTCCGTTCGCGGCCGGACCTGGATCAAGAGGCCGTCGGCTTGATTGTCAGGGTTTGCTTGATCTTCAGCTCGTATTGCTTATGGTCGATCAGCTCAAAGCGTTGAAGGATCATCCCTCACGCCAGGATCGCCTCTTGCATGGCGAACTGGCGGCCGATGCAGGCCCGCTGGCCGGTGCCAAACGGCTTGTAGGCATTCGGCGGCAGGGCTTGCTCACGCTCCGGCGCGAAATGCTCCGGCGCGAACTCCTCGGCGTCGTCGCCCCACACCGCCGGATCGCGATGCAGGATCGGGGTCAGCTTCACCACCGTGCCCCGTTGCGCCACCGCGTATTGGCCGCCCAACACCGTGTCCTCGTACGGATAGCGGGTGAACGCCGGCGCGGTCGGCCAGAGGCGAAGCGCTTCCTTGATGATCTGCCCGACATAGCGGAGCCGCGCCACCTGCTCGTTCGTCGGATCCGCCTCCAGATCGGCGCCCAGGGCACCGTCGACCTCTTCATAGGCGCGGGCCAGCACGGCGGGATGCTTGAGCAGGGCGTAGATGGCGAAGGAGAGGAGGCCGCTGGTGGTCTCGTGCCCGGCGACGAGGAAGGTGATGATCTGGTATCGAATGTTGAGGTCATCCAGCGATTCGCCGGTGGCCTTGTCGACGCCGGTCAACATGTGGCCCAGCAAATCGTCGATCTCCGCCTGGCCGGCGCCCTCCCGGCGCTCGCGGACCAGGCGATCGGCCAGGTCGTTCATGGTGGAAATGTCTTCTTGGAATTGACGGTGAGCCAGGATCAGCAGCCGGTCCTGGGCCGGCAGCCGGCGCGCTTTGGCCTGGGACTCGGCCAGGGCGCTGACCATCGCGGTAACGAAGGGATGGGGCTCATCCCGATAGAAGGAGTTGAACCGGTAGTTGAAGCCGCAGAGCCCGATCGTGTCGAGCGTCAGCCGGGTCATGTCCGAGGCGACGTCGATCTCCTCGTCCGGGTTGAGCCGGCCCCAGCGGTCGCAGAGCTGCCGCGCCAGGTCGACCATCTGTGGCAGGTAGCCGCGCATCGCCCGTTGGCTGAAGGTTGGCAGCAGGATCGTGTGCGCCTTGCCCCAGTTCGGCTCCTGGGTCCAGGCCGTGAAGAGGCCGTCGCCGGCAAAGGCGCGCACGTTCTGCAATCCCATCGTGATCAGCTTGTCGAACCGTTGGTCGTCGCAGACCTCGTTCACCAGATCGAGCCCGGAGACGACGACCATCTCGCCGCGGGGAAATGTCAACTGGAAGATCGGGCCATATTGGCGAGCCAGCTCCATCAAGCTGAGGATCGGCGTCTCGGCGTCGATGTCTGTCAGGTTGCCCACCACGGGCT
>JACCYK010000010.1 GCA_013696525.1 Chloroflexia bacterium | reverse complement strand
AGCCTGGGCAATGCCGCGCCGAAGGCAACGCCCGTCCCCGCCCCGGTGCCGGTGGGCAGCGCCACCGGGGCGACGATCCCCTAGCGGCCGCCTTCGACCCCCGCCCACGGAGGAGCGCCCCATGCTTGATGGTCAATTCGTTGCCTTCCTGGGTGTCGCCGGGTTGCTGGTGGTCACGCCCGGCGTTGATATGGCGCTGGTGACCAAATACGTCCTGGTCAATGGCCAGCGGGCGGCGTTCGCGGCGATGGCCGGCATCATCATCGGGCATGTGGCGTGGGCCGCGTTGTCGGTGGCGGGCTTGGCCGCGCTGCTCAACGCCTCCGCCACCGCGTTCACCGCGCTGAAGCTTGCCGGCGGCGCCTATCTGGTCTACCTTGGCCTCGTCGCGCTCTGGCAGTCCCGTGGCCGGGATGAGACAGCCGTCCCGGCCGTGCCGGTGATGGCCGAGCGGACGACCGGCGGTCGCGCCTTCCGGCAGGGCTTGCTCGCGAACCTGCTCAATCCCAAGGCCGGGATGTTCTACGCCGTCTTCTTGCCGCAGTTCGTCCTGGTGGATGATCCGGTGGTCCTGAAGACAGCCGTGCTGGCGTTTGTCTTCATCGCGATGGTCGTGGTGTGGTTCGCGTGGTACATCTTGGCGATCGGCAAGATGGCCGGCCTGCTGGTGCGCCCGCGGGTCCGTAAGTGGGTTGATCGCGCCACCGGGGCCGTGCTCATCGCACTCGGGCTGCGGCTCGCCGTCGAACGGCGGTGACGGCGCCGGCGTCATGCCGGCGGCCCGCGTTCCCTGTCGTGCCGGACCATGCTGCCCCTCAGAACGCCCTGCCAATGGGCCTTCGACCGATGGGGCCGGGACCGAGCAGAGGTGTGGCCGAGGCAAAGGAGCAGGGCGATGACAGATGAATCTCCATCCGCGGGAGTGGCGGTAATCACCGGCGGCACGCGCGGCATCGGTCTCGCGATCGCGCGCCGATTGGCCAGTGACGGGTACGACCTCTTGGTGACCTATCGCGGGGACGCGGCGGCGGCGGCGAAGGCTGAGGCCGAGCTGGGAGCGATGAATGTCAGCGTCGAGGTGTTGGCCGCCGATGTCTCGACCGTCGATGGCGCGGGCCAGACGATCGAGGCGGCGATGCAACGACTGGGCCGCCTGGATGTTCTGGTCAACAACGCCGGGATCACCAGGGACACCCTGGTGATGCGAATGGGCGAGGATGCCTGGGACGAGGTCATCGCGACGAACCTCAAAGGCGCGTTCTTGTGCGCCAAGGCGGCGATTCGGCCGATGGTGCGCCAGCGCTCCGGCCGGATCGTCAACCTGACCTCGGTGGTTGGGCTGGTTGGAAACGCGGGCCAGGCGAACTACGCGGCGGCGAAGGCGGGGTTGGTCGGTTTGACCAAGTCACTGGCGAAGGAGGTCGGCTCGCGCGGCATTACGGTCAATGCGGTCGCCCCCGGCTTCATCGAGACCCGCCTCACCGATGTCCTGTCGGCGGAGATCAAGCAGACCCTATTGCAACAGACGCCGTTGGGACGCTTTGGCAGCCCGGAGGATGTCGCCAGCGCGGTGGCGTTCCTCGTCTCGCCTGACGCCGCATTCATCACCGGCCACGTCCTGACTGTCGATGGCGGCCTCTTTATGGCTTAGCCGTTGTTTCTGCCATGCGTGGCGAAGTAGGCGATCGTCAGCGCCAGCCCATCCTCGATCACGGCAATGACCAGGTCTGGCACACCAGTCCGTTCCACGATGCCGGCCCGGCCCCGCCCCGAGGCTTGCGTGCTGAAATACGCGGCCGCTGAGCCAGCGAGGATGCCGGCAACGGGAGAGCCGCCGCGGCCCCGGCACACGATCGCGCCAACGATGCCGCCAAGCACGGTCCGGCCGACGAGCGGGCCAGGTTCCAGGCGACTGGGCGCGATCGGCAGTTTATCGCCGACCAGCTCGCCGGCAACGGCCAGGCCAAGCGCGATTGATGCCCCCCGCGATCGCAGCAGCCGGCCCGGCCAGTTCTCGCCAACGTCGAGCCTGCCCCGCCTGGCGGCAGAGGACGCGGCGGCCAGCGCCGACATCGAGCGCATGCCGGTCGCGATGCCGGCGCCAGCGGCGTACATAATCGGATGAAACTGGATCGGCCGGGCCACGTTCGCTCCTCTGGTCGTCGTTGTTCGATCTACCTCGCGCCGGGTGTATGCACGGGCCGTGCCCAAGCGTCGGCCGCCGGTCTGGTCTATCCTTGTCCGCAATCGGGCGCGGCACCGCTGCCGCTCGTTGTGACCGTCAAGGGGACGGTGTGCCCCGGTGGTGATTGCCCGACGATGGCCCAGGTCGCTTTTCGCAAACTCCTCATCGCCAACCGGGGCGAGATCGCCCTCCGGATCCTGCGTGCCTGCCGCGATCTCGGCCTGCCGGCGGTCGTCGCCTACAGCGAGGCCGATCGCAACTCGTTGCCGGTGCAGCTTGCCCAGGAGGCGGTCTGCGTCGGCCCGGCCGCCGTCTCCCGCTCCTATAACAACATCCCGGCGATCATCAGCGCGGCGCTGGTGACCGGGTGCGATGCCTTGCATCCCGGCTACGGCTTTCTGGCCGAGAACGCCTACCTGGCCGACATTTGCCAGCAGGTCGGCGTCACCTTCATTGGGCCCCGGCCCGAGGTGATCGAGCGGATGGGGAACAAGGCCGCCGCCCGCAAGGTGATGAAAGAGGCCGGGGTGCCCTTGATCCCCGGCACCGATGGCCCGGTGGAGAACCTGGGCGTGGCCCGGCAAGCGGCGCGCCGGATCGGCTATCCGGTCATCATCAAGGCGGTGGCTGGCGGCGGCGGCCGCGGCATGCGCGTCGCCCGTGACGATGCCGAGCTCACCCGCTCCCTCCCGGTTGCCCAAGCGGAGGCGGACGCGGCGTTCGGCGACGGCGATGTCTATCTGGAACGCTATCTCGACCGGCCCCGGCACATCGAGGTCCAGATCCTGGCCGATCAACATCACCACGTCCTCGCCATCGGCGAGCGCGACTGCTCGCTCCAGCGCCGGCACCAGAAGGTGATCGAAGAGGCGCCGGCGCTCAATCTCTCGCGCCGGACGCGCGAGGCATTGCTGCGGGCCGCGGTGAAGGGAGCCAAAGCCGCCCATTACACGAATGCCGGCACGCTCGAGTTCCTGGTCGATCCGGACGGCCATTTTTACTTCATGGAGATGAACCCGCGGATCCAGGTGGAGCACCCGGTGACCGAGATGGTGACCGGGATCGACCTTGTGACCTGGCAAATCCGGATCGCCGCCGGCGAGCGGCTGACCATTGATGAGCGCGACCTGGTGCCTCGCGGCCACGCCATCGAATGCCGGATCACGGCGGAGGACGCGAGCGCCGATTTTACGCCGGCGGCGGGGACGGTCGAAACCTACGCGGCGCCCGGGGGACCGGGGGTGCGGGTCGATTCGCACCTCTACGCCAGCTACGACATTCCACCCCACTACGACTCGTTGCTGGGGAAGGTGATCACCTGGGGCCGAGACCGGACGGAGGCCGCCGACCGCATGGAGCGAGCCCTGGCCGAAACCATCATTACCGGTGTCCCGCAAACCGTGCCATTCTTGCGCCGCGTGATCGCCGACGAGGCGTACCGGCGCAACGAGCTCTACACCGGCTTCATCGCCGATAACCTGGAGCGCCTGACGGCGTCTGGTGAAGCGCGCGACGCCGCTGACGACGCGCCGACGTAGCCGACCGAGATGAAGGTCGTTGACGACGGGAAGGCACGATCGAATGCGGACGAGCAACCGCCGGCCCGACCGCCGGAAAGGACAATATTCGGCGTGACACACGAGCCGGAACCCGAGATGACGACGACCCCCGAGGC
>JACCYK010000407.1 GCA_013696525.1 Chloroflexia bacterium | reverse complement strand
TTCCCGTTTACCGCGATCCGGCGACCGATCTTCCCGCTGGATGAGGACGCGACCTGGCGACCGCTGGCGAGCGCGCCGGCGGGGGCTTAATTCGGCTCGATACGCGATGCGTGGCGACACGTTGAGGCAAAGGAGAAATCAGGATGAGACGCGAGCAAACCGGCCCCACGATCAACCGGCGACAGGTTCTTGGCACCAGCGCGGCTGTTGTCGTGGCGGGCGGCATGGGAGCCGTGCCCGCGCGGTGGGCCGCGGCCTGGCAGGACGAGGCCGGGGAGCCGGTCACGGGCGGCATCCTGACGATCGGCCAGGACTTCGGGCCGCAAACGCTTGATCCGACGCTGACCATCGCCTGGGCCTCGACCAATATCGAGGAGCTGCTCTACACCGGGCTCCTCCGTTGGAGCCCGGCCATGGAGCTGGAGCCCGACCTGGCCACCGGTTACGAGATGCCGGACGACATCACCTATGTCTTTACGCTGCGCGAGGGAGTCACCTTCCACAACGGCGCTCCGTTCAGCGCCGAGGACGTCAAGTACACGTTTGACCGCATCCTCGACCCCGCCACCGCCAGTCCCCACGCCTCCATCTACCAGCCGATCGGCGCGGTCGAGGTGATTGATCCGCTGACGGTGCAATTCTCGCTGAGCGAGCCGTTCGCGCCCTTCCTGCGCTATCTGGCGACGATCCCGTACGGCGCGATTGTGCCGGCGGGGGCCGGGGATGAGCTGCAAACGGCGCCGGTCGGCACCGGTCCCTTCCAATTCATCGAGCACCAGCTCGACCAGGCGGTGCGCCTCGAACGGTTCGACGGCTACTACGAGGACGGGTTGCCCTACCTCGATGCGGTGACCTTTCAACTGCTTGGCGACGACACGTCGATCGCCGCCGCGATCCAGTCAGGCACGGTCAATATGACCTGGCTGAAGAACCCGATCATCGCCCAAGCCACGGCCGAGGCGACTCAGGGCTTGACCTCCTTCCCGGGGGTCAGCAGCCGCTACCTGCCGATCCGGTTCAAGCTGACCGAGCCGCCGTTCGACGATGTCCGGGTCCGGCGGGCGCTGAGCCTGGCCCTCGATCGCCAGGCGCTGGCGGATACGGTTTTGGGTGGCTACGGCGCGGTTGGCACGTTCCTGCCGCCGTCCCAGATTGCCGGCTATACCGGCGATGGCAGCGACCTGCCGTACTACACGCGGGATGTTGAGCGGGCGCGGGCCTTACTGGCCGAGGCCGGCCATGAGCGGCTGTCGATCCCCGAGTTCAAGATCGTGGCCGCAAACCAGCTCGACGTGCAGTGCGCCCAACTGATGCAGGCGCAGTGGGCGGAAGCGGGGATCGACGTCCAGATCAACCCCATGGAGGTCGGGGCGATCCTCGACGATTGGACGAACGGCAACTACCAGATGGCGGTGGTCGGCGGCGTCTGGACCCCGGACCCGAACCAGGAAGTGCAGCCGATGTACTCGCGATCGACGATGGGACAGGGCCAGGGGATCAACGATCCGGAGTTGGATGCGTTGATCGAGGAAGGGATCGCCACTGTCGACGAGGCCGCCCGGATCGACATCTACCAGCAAATCCAGCAGCTCGTCCTTGATCAGGTCTACGTGATCGTGCCCTATGTCTATCCGCTCCGTTGGGAGTTGATCTACGATCAGATCCAGGGCTACGAGGTGATGCCCTCGAACGCGCGAACGACCGTCCGCCAGACCTGGCTGGCGAGCTAGCCCGCTGGTGCTGACCGTTATTCTGCGCCGGCTGGCGGCCCTGGTGCCGATCCTGCTCGGCATCTCCGTGCTGACCTTCGGCGCCATGCACCTGATTCCGGGCGATCTGGCCACCGTCTTGATCGGCCCCGATGGGGTCCAGGACCCGGTGGTGCTGGAGAACATCCGGCGCGAATACGGCCTCGATCAACCGCTCGTCGTCCAGTATGGGCGGTGGTTGGGGAAGAGCCTCCAAGGCGATTTCGGCGATTCGCTGCGCCTGGGCGTCCCGGTCGGCGGCGAGATCCTGCGCCGCCTGCCGCTGACGGTCGAGCTGGCGGTGCTGGCGCTGGGCTTCGGCCTCGTGGTTGGGGTGCCGTTGGGAACCCTGGCGGCGACGAGCCGGCGCCGCTGGGGCTGGCTCGTCCAGACCTTTACGATCGGCGGCGTCGCGGTCCCCAACTATCTCCTCGGCACTTTGCTGATCCTCTACGGCGGGCTGCTCTTTCCCTGGATCCCCAGCTTGCAGTACGTCTCGCTGGCGGAGGATCCGGGGCGGCATCTGCTTGGCTTGATCTACCCGACGATCGCCCTCGGCACCAGCTTCGCGGCGGTCATCGCCGAGAATACGCGGGCGGCGATGGCGGAATCGATGTCCCAAGAGTACGTGCGGGTGGCGCGGGCCAAAGGGCTGCGCGAGCGGGTGGTCCTCTCCCGCCATGTCCTGCGCAACGGGCTGATCCCGATCATCACGGTCACCGGCTTGCAGGCCGGCCAGTTGCTCAGCGGCACGATCATCACCGAAACCATTTTCGCCCTGCCCGGCCTTGGCCGGCTGGCGCTAAGCGCGGTCCAGTTGCGCGATTACCCGCTGATGCAGGGGATCGTCATCACCATCGCCACGGTGGTCCTGCTGGCGAACCTGCTGGCCGATATTGTCTATGGCCTAGCCGATCCCCGGGTGCGGGTGGGCTAGGTGGATCGCGGGATGCAGACCCTGGCGCTCGCTCCCACGGTCCGCGACGCCGCCGGCCGGACGGCCGGGTTCTGGCCGCGTCTGCGCCGGTTCTGGCACCAGCGCGTGACCCCGTCACTGGTGCTGGGCGCCGGTTTGCTGCTCATCGTCGCCGGGCTGACCATCTTTGCCCCGCTGATCGCCTGGTACGGACCGAACCAGACCCTACCGGGGATGGCCTTGCAACCGCCAACCGCGGCGAACCCCTTTGGCACCGACGCGATCGGGCGGGATGTCTTCTCCCGGGTCCTGCACGGGGGCCGGGTGTCGTTCAGCGTGGCGATCCCGGCGGTGTCATTGGCGACGGTGATCGGGGTTGGCC
>JACCYK010000008.1 GCA_013696525.1 Chloroflexia bacterium | reverse complement strand
CCACCAGACCACGGGGCAGCCCCCGGTCAATCTCACCTTCCTTTTCGAGGGCGAGGAAGAGATCGGCAGCCCCCACCTGGCGCCCCTGCTGGCCGCCAAGCGCGAGCTGTTGGCGGCCGACGTCGTGCTCTCGGTCGATGGCGGCATGGAAGGGCCGGACACCCCCTCCCTGACCGTGGCCTCGAAGGGGCTGGCCGCCTGCCAGATCGACCTCACCACCAGCACCACCGACCTCCATTCCGGGGTGTACGGCGGCACGGTGCCGAACGCCGCCCGCGCCATCGCCACGCTCGTCGCCTCGTTCCATGACGACGCGGGCCGGGTCGCCGTCGCCGGCTTCTACGACGACGCCCGCGACCTGACGGCCGAGGATCGGGCCGAGATCGCCGCCCCGCCCGATGATGACGCCGGGGTCCGGGCCCAAGCCGGCGTCGACGCCCTGACCGGCGAAGCCGGGTACTCCCCGCGGGAGCGGATGTGGGCGCGGCCGACGCTGGACGTCAACGGCCTCTGGAGCGGGTTCCAGGGCGCGGGCACCAAGACGGTGACGCCGGCGCGGGCCCATGCCAAAATCACCTGCCGCCTGGTCCCCGATCAAGACCCGGCCCGCATCCTCGATCTGATCGAGCGCCACGTCGCCGCGCATCTGCCGGCCGGCGCCACGGCGGCCATGGTTCGCTTTCCGGGCTCCGCCTACCCCGCCGCGATCCGGCGCGATCATCCCGCCCTCGAGGCGGCGAAGGCGACGCTGCGCCAAGCCTACGGCGGCACGGAGCCGCTGATCACCCGCACCGGCGGCACGGTGCCGGCCATTGCCCTGCTCCAGCGGATCCTGGGGGCCGAAACCGTCAGCCTCGCCTTCTCGCTGCCGGGGAGCCGGATGCACGCCCCCAACGAATGGTTCCGTGTCAGCGACTTCCACCAGGCGCCCCGCGTCTTCGCCGCCTACCTGACCGCGCTCGCCGCCACTGGCCTCCAATCACCTTGATCGCGCGCCCCCCGGCCCCACTGGTATCAATCTTGATCTTATGGGGCCGCCGACAACCGGCCCACTCGACCCGGACGCGAAGCTGAGCGAACGACACAAGGAGCACCAGCACCATGGCGAAGAGCGCCGATGCGAAGAACGCCGAAGCGACACGCGCGTTCAAGACCCACCTCGACCTGCCGAAGAACACCCGAACCACCGTGATCGCCTTGCTGAACCAGCAACTGGCCGACACGTTTGACCTCTACAGCCAGATCAAGCAGGCTCACTGGAACATCAAGGGCAAGGAGTTCATCGCCCTGCACGAGCTGTTTGACGATCTGGCCGAACGGGTGCTCGTCGTCGTCGACGAGCTCGCCGAACGCGCCACCGCCCTCGGCGGCACCGCGATGGGCACCGCCCGCATGGCGGCCGCCAACTCCACGCTCCCCGACTACCCAACCGACGCCATCGACGGCATGGCCCACGTCACCGCCCTGGTCGATCGCTACGGCAAATACGCCGCCTCCACCCGCGCCGCGATCGACACCGCCGACGAGCATCAGGACATGACCACGGCCGATCTTTTCACCGAGGTCTCGCGCACCATCGACAAGGACCTCTGGTTCCTGGAAGCCCACCTGCAAGCCTAACCCGCGCCCAAAAACCCGCCGCGAGCGCCAGACTTCTTTTGGCGCTCGCGAACTTATTAGCGACACCGGCGTCGGCAGCGTGATCGGCAACTATGACAGCCGGGGCAAAACCTCCTGGTGGCCGCCCAGCGCGGCGCTGGCGCCTCGTCAGGCGCAGGCTTGGTCAGCCGCATCCCACCGGTTGAAGCGCGGATCGGCGGCCTCCGCCAGCCGGGATCGGGTTTCGAGCCAGAGCCTGGTCCAGGCCTTGGGATCATGGAGTTCGGCTGTCGGATTGGCGGCGCTGCGGGCGACAAAGCCGGGAAAGGCGCTCCGACCGGTGGGGTGGCCGATCGGGTTGTAGCGCAGGTCGAAGCTCCAGCGGACATGGTCGCTGGTGTTCGAGTGCGAGGCGTGCGGCGTCCGGCGGTGCATCAGCAGCACGTCGCCGGCGGCCATTGGCAGGGTCACGAGGTGCTCATCCTCGCCCAGGTATTGCGCTGGGATGTGCAGGCCGGCGCCCCCATTCTTGTTCGCGGCCCCGGAGTCGAACGGGCAATGCGGCAGGAGCCCCTCGCGGTGGCCGCGCGGCTGGACGACCAGGCAGCCGTTCTGTTGCGTGGCGGCGGTCAGCGGCAGCCAGACGGTAATGATGTCCGTCTCGTCCGCGTCTTCGGTCACGACCCCGTTGTCCTGATGCCACGCCGTGGCGCCAAGCTGCACCTGGCCGGTCTCCGGATTCACCGGCGTCAAGTGCTCAGGCGGCTTGATCCGGACGTGCTGCACCGGGTTGGCGTAGATCTCCGTCCCAATCAACGACTCCACGGCATCGAGAATCGCCGGGTTGCGGAGCAAGGCAAAAACTGCCGGTCCGGTCCAGAACGGGGTGTCGGCCCGCACCTTCGCCTGCGGCAAGGAGCAATCGAAATATTGGGCGTGGACCTTGCCGCTTTCAGCGTAGACCCGCGTCAGCCGGTCGGAAAAGGTAAAGCCGGCGTAGGGCGAGCTGATCTCCCCCGCCGCAAAGAGCTCAGTGGCGAGCCGGTCGAGCACGCCGGCGAACTCGTCCATGATTGGCTCCAAGTCCCGCTCGGGGTCAAGGGCGCCGCGGAGGACGAGATACCCCTCACGGTCGAACGTTGCTTGCTGCTCTGCCGACAATGTTCTGGGCATTGGTTCATCTCCTTGGGTCGCTGGCCCCGCGTCCCATTCGCGGGTGAAAGTGGCTTCCCCGGTCTGAGGGGGTTGGCGCAACCGCCAACGGCAGGGAAATCGCTGGCGGTCTCATCTGTTATCGAACTTATACATCAACGTGGACGAACTCTGGACATCACTGGTCCAGTCCGCATTGATAAACGCACCGATCTCTCTTGGCCGTTGGCAACCACGGGTTTGACTTGGTGCGGGGGGCATCTATGCATACCGATGTTCTGGTCGAATTCTAGGACGCTGTTCGGGTCGATTCGCGCACCACGAGCGACACCGGCACCACCAGCTTGGTCGGCTTGACGAAGGCGGAGACGCCGTCGCTGGCAAGGCCGATCCGATCCGCCAGTAGCCGGACCGCGAGGCGCCCCATCAGCCGCTTGGGGACGGCGATCGTGGTCAGCGGCGGCGTCAGCAGGCTCGATTCGTGGACGTCGTCGAAGCCGACCAGCGAGATGTCGTCCGGGATAGTGAGGCCGGCCTCCCGGATCGCGTCGATGGCGCCGAAGGCCGCTTTGTCGCTGACCGCGAAGACGGCGCTGGGACGCCGCCGGGTCAGCAGCTCCCGCATTTCGTGATAGCCCTTCTTGCTGCCGCTGCCGCCGCCTGGCTCCACGATCAGCCCGGGATCACGCTTGATCCCGGCATCCAGCAGCGCCCGCCGGTAGCCATCGGCCCGGTCGCTCAGCGTCCGGTACTTGGCCGGTCCGGCGATGAAGCCGATGTCGCGGTGCCCGAGCTCGATCAGGTGCCGGGTCGCCAGGTAGCCGCCAATCAGATGGTCCATCTCGATCCCATCGAGCGGCAGATCGTAGAGATAGTTGTCGAGCAGGACGACCGGCGCCGCCTGCTTCGCCAGGTCGCGCACCAGCTCGTCGATCAGGTTGCTGCCGCCGATCACGATCAGCCCGCGCGCCCGGTTGCCGAGCAGCATCTGGCGGACCTTGGCCCGCGCTTCCACCGGCCGCGCCGGCTCGACCACGGTGAACCCGGTCGAGAACCCTAGCTCGTGCGCCTCCTGGTCGATGCCCTGCACCACGTCGCCATAGAAAATATCGGAGAAGACCGGGAACGGCAGTTGCTCGATCACAAAGCCGATGAAGCCGCGGGCCGGCCGCGGTTGCCGCTCGGCCCGGCGGACATAGCCCACCTCGGCCGCCGCCGCCAGCACCCGTTCCCGCGTCTCGTCGCTGACCCCATTCCGCCCATTGAGGGCGAGCGACACCGCCGCCAGCGAGAGCCCGGTCGCCTCCGCGATGTCGCGCAACGTGGCCAATCCGCCCTACCCTTTACGTGTACCCTCACCGCGTTTGTTTACTGAAGTTTTAGTTCGCCGCATCATACCATCTTCAGGCCGAAATTCGCCGCGATCGCCGCCAAAGACGCACCTATCGCGCCGGGATGGCGGTCGCTTGACAGCCCGTCACGTGGATGATACAACAGGATTCGACATCTACCGAAACTAAACTTCAAGTGGCAGATCGCCCTAAAACCGCCGCCAGCCCACGCCGGACCTTGACGCCCCGTCTCCAACACAGGAGCATTCGTCGCGTGATGACGCCGCCGAGCCCAACCTGGCCCGTGCTCACGCGCTACGAAGGGCGGCGGCTGGATCGGGTTGCCCTCCCCCTGGGCGGCATCGGCACCGGCACCATCTCGCTAGGCGGCCGCGGCGACCTGCACGACTGGGAGGTTGTCAACCGGCCGGCCAAGGGCTTCACCCCGGGCAACGCCTTCTTCGCCCTCCGCACTCGGCAGGGTGACGAGGTGCCGGTGGTCCGGGCCTTAGAAGGGGTACTCCGGCCGCCGTACGAGGAAGCTCGCGGCGGGTTCGCCGCCAACCACGGCCTGCCCCGCTTCCGGCACTGCGCCTTCCTCGCCGCCTACCCCTTCGGCCAAGTTTTACTGAGTGACGATGCCATCCCGCTCCTGGTCCGTTTGGAGGCGTTCAATCCGCTCATTCCGGGCGACGTGGCGCGGAGCGCGCTGCCCGGCGCCGTCCTCCGATTTGTGCTCGAAAATCCGACCGATCAGCCAGTCGCGGCCGCCATCGCCGGCAGCCTGCAAAACTTTATCGGCACCGACGGCACGAACGGCGCCCCCGATCAGGGATACAACGAGACCCGCGCGGACGACGACCTGACCGGAATCCTCTTCGCCAGCCGCGGGGTTGACCCCGGCGCCGAG
>JACCYK010000675.1 GCA_013696525.1 Chloroflexia bacterium | reverse complement strand
GCCGTGAAACGAAATGCTGCCCGCCTCGGGGCGCAGTTGACCAGAGATCGTGCGCAGGGTGGTTGATTTGCCCGCCCCGTTCGAGCCGATGATCGATACCACCTCACCCTCGGCCACGGCGAAGCTGACATCGTGGAGCGCCACCACGCCATCGTACCCCGCCTGGATGCGCGAGACCTCCAGCATCACGAGTCCGTCGCCTCCAGCCGGGGGCGATACTTTCCCCCCAGGTAGGCCGCGATCACCGCCGGGTCGTTGACGATCGTCGCCGGCGGTCCCTCGGCGATCTTGGCCCCGGAATCGAGCACCACGACCTGGTCCGAGATCGGCATCAGCACTTCCATGACGTGCTCGACCAGCACGATCGTGACGTTCCGGCCGCGGATCGTCCGCAACAACTCGACCGCTTGCGCTCGCTCCAAGGGGTTGAGCCCGGCCATCGCCTCGTCCAGCATCAGCAGCCGCGGCTGGGTCGCCAGGGCGCGGGTAATCTCCAACCGCTTCTTCTCCGCGATCGTCAGGCTGTTGCCCATCGCCGCCGCAAGGTACTCCAGCCCGGTCACCGCCAGCAGCTCATCGGCGATGGTTCGGGCCTCTGCCAGCCGGCGGGTGCGGGCGAAGGCGCCGACGATGACGTTATCGCGCACGGACATATCGGGAAAGGTGCGGACGACCTGGAACGTTCGCGCCAAGCCCGCGTGCAGCACCCGATCCGCCGGCCACCCGGTAATATCCTGCCCGGCGAAGCGGACGCTGCCGCTCGACGGCGGGAAGAAGCCGGAAATGCAGTTGAACAAGGTCGTCTTGCCGGCGCCATTGGGCCCGATCAGGCCCACCACCTCGCCTTCATTCACGTCAAAGGAGATATTGCGATTGGCTGCCAGGCCGCCGAACCGCTTGCCGAGCCCATGGATCTCCAGCAGCGCGCTCACCGGCCATCACCGCCGCCGAGCAGCGGCGCCTCTTCCGCCATCGCTTCCTGGCGGTCGGTTGGCAGGGCCGTGCTTCGGCCCTTGCCGCCGCGACGGGTCAGGGCCACGAGCCCGTTTGGCTGGAAGACCGAAATGATGATAATCAAGCCGCCGTAAAGGACAAGATCGAGCGTGTTGCCGGCCCCGCCCAGGGCGCTCCGGGTCAGCTCCGACAGCGGGATCAGCACCGCGGCCCCGATCAACGGCCCGGCCACCGTGCCCACCCCGCCGAGGATCGCCACCAGCGCGATCAGGACCGACAATTCGAGCCGCATCGTGGTCTCGGGGTCGATGAACAGGAGGTATTGCGCGTAAAACGTGCCCAGCATGGCGGTCAGCGCCGCCGAGATCACGATCGCGATCAGCTTGTACCGGAGCACGTTGACGCCGAGGGTCCGGGCCGCTAGCTCGTCGTTCTTGATCGCGCGCAGGTAGTAGCCGATCTTAGATCGCTGGATCAGGATCGCGATTACCGTGACCAGCGCCGCCAGGGCAATGCCAATGATCAGGTAGCCCTCCCGGTTCAGGTTGAACTGCATGAAGAGCCAGGAATCGGCCGGCCGCCGGTCCTCACCCCGGATGAACGGGATCGACAAGCCGACGGCGCCGCCGACGAATCCCCAATTGGCGAACATAATCAGCATGATCTCACCCAGGGCGATGGTCGCGATCGCGAAATAGTGGCCCCCCAGGCGGAACACCGGGTAGCCGATGATGACCGCGAAGACCGCGGCCAGGACGGCGCCGGCGATCATTCCCAGCCAGGGGCTCAGGTTCCACTCGATCAGCATCATGGTCGAGGTATAGGCGCCGATGCCGAAGAAGGCAGCGTTCCCCAGCGACACCTGACCGGCGAAGCCGCCGAGAATGTTCCAAGCCTGGGCCAGGCTGGAGTAAAGCAACACCAGCACCAGGAGGTTGAGCTGGGCCACCCCGCCGAACATCAACGGGATCAGGATCGCCGCCGCCGCGAGCGCGATTAGGCCCACCCAGGCCCAAGACACCTGACGCATCGCGGCGGTTGGACGGTCCCCGCTCATCGGCGGGCGCCGGCGACGGGCGGACAGCGTTTCACGGTTGCTCCATCGCTAGATCATCCAGGTCAGAACTGGCCGAACAGGCCGCGGGGCCGGATCAGGACCACCACCAGGTAGAGGCCGAACACCACCGCGTACTTGTAGGCCGGGGAGAAGCCGAACAGCGTCGGGCTGACGACTTCGACCAGCCCCACCAGCAATCCGGCGACCAGCGCCCCCGGCACGCTGCCGAAGCCTCCCAACGCGACCACGATGTAGGCGATCAAGGCGAACAACACGCCGACCGATGGGTAAATGTAATAGAAGCTCGCCAGTACCGCCCCCGCGATCCCGACGCAGCCAGCGCCCAGGCCCCAGCCCAGGGCGAACATCCGGTCACTGTTGATCCCCATCAGCGCCGCCGTGCCGCGGTCCTCGGCCACGGCTTGCAACGCGAGGCCGGTCCGGGTGTGGCGAATGAAGAGGTACAGCCCGGCGAAGGCCAGCCCCGCCAGCAGCGCGGCGGCGATCTGCGGCACGCCCAACGAGACGGCGCCGACCCGTACGGTGCCGCCGAACAGGCCCGCCAAGAACGAATCGGGGACGGTCCGGAAGTTCGCGGTCCAGAAGAACTGGGCCAGACCGCGCAGCAGTAAGCCGAGGCCGAAGGTGGCGAAAATCTGGGCCAGCATCGGCGCTTTCAGAATGCGGGCGATGATGCCGTAGTAGGTCAACACCCCGAGCGCGGCCAGCGCCAGGACGGTGGCCGGGAGCGACACCATCGGGTCCAAGCCGAACAGGAGGCTGCCCCAGAACGCGGCGTACATCGCCAGCATCAGGAACTCGCCGTGGGCGAAATTGACAATCTCCATCAGCCCGAAAATCAGGGTCAGCCCAACCGAGATCAGGGCGTAGACCATCCCGATCAAAAGCCCGCTGGCGATGGCCTGGAGCAGCACGTCCATGGCAACCCGTGATCGATGTCCGCCGCCATCTCCCGACCCACACGGTTAGGAGACGGCGCTGGACCAGAGGTCATGCGAATTTCGGGAAAATCGTGTGGGCATTGTCACGTCGCGTCCGGTGGCGCTGGACTAGAAGTCCGCGCTGAGCACCGGAAAGTCCTTTCAGGACTGGGCACGAGCAGGCTGCCAATCTCCACGATGTTCGCCCGGATTCCGCACGAGCAGAAGCCTCCCGTCGTTAGTCCTGAAAGGACTTTTCGATGCTTAGCGCGGACTTCAGTCCAGCGCCGAACCCAGCGAGTCTCGATGCCGTATTACCGATCGTCCCACGGCTCGAGCGGATAAACCGGCTCGGCCACGGCGAACTCGGTGGGGAAGACGGTCCGGTACTCGCCGTCCTGGAACTGGACGATGATGCCGGTGCCCAGGGTGTTCTGGCCGGTCTCGTCGAACTGGACGCCGTTCCAGGGCATGATCGTGTCGTCCGCGCTGAGGTTGGTGTCGATCAGCGCCTGGCGGATCAGCTCGGGATCGGTCGAGCAGGCCCGGTTGATCGCGTCCAGCAGCACGTTCATCCCGGTAAAGCCGCGGGCCGGCACATCGTAGAGGTCTTTGCCGGCCATCTGCCGGTAGAGGTCATTGACGGCACCGGCGGCGGGCTTCACGTCCGCGATGTCGATCGAGAACGCGGCGCGGGAGGCGACGCCCTCGGCGTCAGCCCCGATCGCGTCGAGGAAGGCGGGGTCGACGAAGCCGGCGTCCTGGGCCACGATCACGTCCGGCAGATAGCCGAGGTTGCGGGCCGTCTGCATCAGCAGAATCGAATCGGTCGTGTACGAGGAGGGGATCAGGATATTGGCATCCTGCCCCTGGAGCGCCTGCACCTCGCTTGTCAACGAGGTGGCGTTGGCCCGGTAGCGGACCTCGCCCGCCAGCGGCATCCCCCGCGCCTCGGCCTCGGCGGTCTCGGCCGCCGCGCTGTTGACGCCGAAGTCCGTATCCTCGTAGAAGAGCGAGATGCCATTGATCTCGGCCCCGTGGTCGCTCGCCAGCAGCTCCAGGTAGTCGAAGATCGACTGCGAGAAGTTGATGTCGTGGGGCGAGGTGCGGAAGAAATAGATGTACCCTTGCTCGGTCAGATCAGGCGAGGACGAGGCCCCGTTGACGAACGGGATGCCGGAGCGTTCGGCCACCGCGCTGGCGGTCTTCGTCACCGCGCTCTGGTAGGCGCCGAACAGGGCGACCACGCCTTCTTGATCGATCAGCCGCTGCGCCTCGGATTGGCCGACCTCGGCCCGGCCCTGGCTATCGGCGAAGACCAGCTCGACCTCGGCCCCGCCCAGGTTCGGCAATCCCGCCCCGGCCGCCAGCGGCAGGGCCAAATCGGCCATGTCGTCGTTCGCGATTTGGGCCGCCAGCTCCAGCGCCGCCCGCTCGTCGCCGCCGACGCTGGCCAGCGAGCCGCTCAACGGCAGGATGACGCCGATCCGCACCGGACCATCGCTGCTGCCGGTGCTGCCCTCCGGGCAGGCCGCGCTGTCCTGGGCGACGACCGGCCGGCTAAATAGGGTCAACGGCATCACGAGCGCGATGACGATCAACAATCCAACCAGGCTCAATCGGCGACGTAACATGGCTTCCTCCTATTTCGAGTCGTGAGTCGTGGGTCGTAAGTCGTAAGCAGGAGCGCGTTGATCTTGGATCGCTCTCTCCCTCCCGATCCGCAATCCTTCCCTGACGACTTACGGCTCACGACTCGTAACCAGCGAGGCGACGGTCAGGTCCGTCACCAACATATGGCCGGGGGCGTGGGTAATCATGAAATCGGGCTTGGACGCCATCGCCACCGCCTGCGGCGTCACCCCGCAAGCCCAGAACACCGGCACATCACCCGGCTCGATCAGCGGCGGATCGCCCCACTCGGGTTGGCCGAGGTCGGTGATGCCGATCGCGGCCGGATCGCCGACATGGACCGGCGCCCCATGCACCGCCGGCAGCCGGCCGGTGACCGCGATCGCCGTCTCGACCCGCGCCGCCGGGATTGAGCGAAAGGAGACGACCAGCGGGCCGTGGAACGCCCCGGCCGGGGTACATTGCTGGTTGGTGCGATACATCGGTACGTTCCGGCCGCCGGTCAGATGCCGCACCGGCACCCCGGCCGCGAGCAACGGCCCCTCGAAGGTGTACGAGCAGCCGAGCAAGAAGGAAACCAGGTCATCCCGCCAAGCATCGGTGACGTCGGCCGGCTCGGCCACGACCGCGCCGTCACGATACACTCGATAGCGTGGAATGTCCGTCCGCAAGTCCGCGCCAGGGGCAACCTTCACCGGCTCGTACGATCCGGGAGCGATCACGTCGAGCAGCGGGCAAGGCTTGGGGTTCCGTTGGCAAAAGAGGAGAAAATCGTCCGCCCCGGCCCGTGGCAGGGCAACCAGGTTGGCCTGGACATGGGCAGTCGCGTAGCCGCTGGTCGGCTCGTCAATCTCTCCGGCCCGGATCGCCAGCCGGACCGCTTGTGGGCTCATTTCCGCTTTCAAGGGCGCCGTGGCCACGGTCAACATGGTCTTCTCAATGCCGTCACCGACCGAGGAGGTAGGAAGCGCACCCTAGCATGGGGTCGTGAGGCCGTCAATGAACCACGATCGCGCTTGGTAGCGAGCGCGTCATCGCGGTGAACGGGTTTTGATGATCGAGCGTGACGGGAGCTACTCGCGTTGGCGGGGGTCGAGCGCGTCGCGCAGGCCGTCGCCGATCAGGTTGAAGGCCAGCACCGTCACCGTGATCAGGACGCCGGGGGCGACCGCGATGTGGGGGAACTGCCGGATATAGGCCCGGCCATCCGAGAGCATGCCGCCCCAGGAGGGGTTCGGCGGCTGAATCCCGAGGCCCAGGAAGGAGAGGGCCGATTCGAGGATGATGATGCTGCCGACCGAGAGGCTGCCCAGCACCACGATCGGTCCCAGCACATTGGGCAGCATGTGGCCGAAGATGATCCGGCCGTCGCGGGCGCCGGCGGCGCGGGCCGCCAGCACGTAGTCGCGCTCGCGCAAGCTCAGCATGTCGGCCCGGACCACCCGGGCATAGGAGGCCCAGACCGTGGTCCCGATCGCGACGATGACCGTGATCAGGCTCGGTCCCAGCACCGCCGCCAGGGTGATCAGCAGGGCCAGGGTCGGGAACGCCATCAGGGTATCGACCAGGCGGGAGAGCGCGGCATCGACCCAGCCGCCGAAATAGCCGGCCGTGGCCCCCACCGTGACCCCGATCGTGACCGCGATCGCGGTGGCGCCCAAGCCAACCATCAGGGCCACCCGGGTGCCGTAGATGAGCCGGCTCAGGATATCGCGGCCGACCGCGTCGTTTCCCAGCACGTACGCCGCCGATGGCGGATCGCCTCGCAGCCGGGTCGCCACCTCGGTCGGCGAGTAGGGGGCGATCAGCGGCGCGAAGATCGCCACCAGCAGCAGCAGCCCGATGAAGGCCAGGCCGACCAGGCCGGGCCGGTAGCGGCGAAACCGGCGCCAGCCGCGGGAGCGGCGGGTGGTTTGGTCCCGCCCGGCGGCGTTGAGCGCCAGGGGGGCGGTGGTTGAGAGCGCCTGTTGCCGTGTCGCCATGCCTTCGCTCGTTCCGCTAGCGAATCCGGATCCGGGGATCGATGTAGGCGTAGGTGAGATCGGTCAGCAAGTTGCCGACCACGACGAGGGTCGAGAGCACCAGGACGATCGCCTGCACCACCTGGTAATCGAGCCGGTAGACCGAGTCGATGAACAAGCGGCCGATGCCCGGCCAGGCAAAGATCGTCTCGACCACGATCGTCCCGCTCAGGACGAAGGCCAGCCGGTAGCCGAGCATGGTCACCACCGGCAACAGGGCGTTGCGCACCACATGCCGGACCAGGACCGCCCGCCCGGTCAGCCCCTTCGCCCGCGCCGTGGTGACGTAATCCTGGTTCAGGACCTCCATCGTCGCCCCGCGCGACATCCGGGCCAGGACGGCCATCTCGCCCAGGGCCAGCACCGCCACCGGCAGCACGTAGCCCTGCCAAGTGGTGGCGCCGAAGGGCGGCAGCCAGCCCAGGTTGAGCGAGAAGAGAATAATCAGCATCAGCCCTACCCAGTAGTTCGGCAGCGCGACGCCGAGGGTGGAGCCGATCATGGTCGCGAAGTCGAACGGCGAGTTGCGCTTGGTCGCGGCGAAGATGCCGGCCGGGATGGCGATCATCACGGCCAGGGAGAGGGCCAGGATATTGAGCTGCACGGTGGCCGGCGCCGCCTCTTGCAGCATCTGGCTGACCGGGGTGCCGGTGCGGATCACCGATTGCCCGAAATCACCCCGCACGATGTTCGACAGCCAGGTCAGGTACTGCTCATGCAGGGGCCGGTCAAAGCCCCATTTGCGCATGATCGCGTCGATTTGCTCCTGGGTGACTTGCGCCTCGCCGACCATGATATCGACCGGGTTGCCGGGGGCCAGGTGCATGATGACAAACGTCGCCACGCTGACCAGGAAGATCACCAGGATCCCTTGCAACAGACGCAGGGCGACGTATCGCAACATGGGCTGTCCCTCGGTTTCGGCCCCCCAACCCCCAATCCTGGGCGTTAGGGGGCCGACAGCTAGCTGCCGCTCTCGTCAATCCACCACTGGTTGGCCAGGGGATTGATGTTGTCGCTGCTCAAGGCCGATTCCGGCAGGCCCTGGACGCGGTTGCTGAAGTGGGTGAAGAGGTCCCAGTACATCATGAACAGGAACGGCACTTCCTCGGCCACGATCTGCTGGATCTCATGGTAGATCGCCGCCCGCGCCGTGGGATCGAGCTCGGTCAATCCCAGGGCCAGCAGCTCGTCGACCCGCTCGTTGCGGAAGCTGGAAAAATTGTTGTTGGCGTCCGAGGCGAGGACGGTCGAGGCGTCCGGGTCGGCGCCATCGCCGCCGTAGGTCCAGTTGTAGAGCGAGGCGTCCATCTCCCCGGCCGGCATCCGCTCAAGGATCGTCGCCACCGGCGCTTCCTCGATCTGCATGTCGATGCCGACCTCGAGCAGGTACGATTGGACGACCTCGGCCTCCGGCCGCCGCGCCTGGTCGCCGGTAATCACGGTACAGACGAAGGAGAAGCGCTCGCCGTCTTTCTCCCGGATGCCGTCGCCGCCCATGACCCAGCCGGCTTCTTCCAGCAGCGCCGCCGCCCGTTCCGGGTCGTACGGATACTCGGCGACATCGGCCGTGTAGAAATCGCCCATCGCCGGCGACAGGTTGGCGGTCGCCAGGGTGGCGGCGCCGCTGAAGATGTCGTCGATCACCGCCTGGCGGTCGAGCGCGAACATCATCGCTTGCCGCACCCGCTTGTCCGACAGGATCGGGTGCGTGTTGTTCAACGGGAAGTGGTTGACCGCCAGCGACGAGGTGACGAAGGTCGTGAACTGGCCGCTTTCAGTCAGCCGCAAATCATCTTCCGTTACCAACGGCCAGACGGAGTTATCGGCGTCGCCGGTCTCGAGGGCGATGGCCCGGACCGACGCCTCCGGCACCACGTTGAGCCGGTAGCCGTCGAGATTCGGCCGACCCCGGAAGTGATCCTCGAAGGCCACCAGTTGGGTAAACTCCGCCGCTCGCCACTCTTCCAATTGGAAGGCGCCGGTGCCGATCGGGGCCGACTTGTAGGCGTCCTCACCGATCTCGGCGTGGTAGTGGGCGGGCACGATGAACGTGCTGGCCACCAGTGCGAAGAAAGCCGCGTTCGGCTCTGACAGGTTGACGATCACCGTGTAGGGATCGGGCGCCTCGACCGACTCCACCGAGGCGAAGTTGTTCGCGCTCACCGCGGCGTTGTCGGGGTTCATGTACCACTCGTAGGTGTACTTCACGTCCTCCGAGGTGAACTCCTCCCCGTCATGGAAGAGGACGCCTTCGTGCAGGGTGAAGGTATAGGTGAGGCCGTCCTCGGAGACCTCAGGCATCGCGGTCGCCAGCACCGGCTGCGGCTCGAAATTCTCGTCGAGCTCAATCAGGGCGTTGTGGATTTGGGTCACGACAACCCAGTGCACGGTCGGTCCCGCGTCATCCGGGCTCAAGCTGGCGATCTCCTGGTGCCCGAGCGCCACGAACTCGCCGCCCGCGATCGGCGT
>JACCYK010000671.1 GCA_013696525.1 Chloroflexia bacterium | reverse complement strand
CGCACATCGCGTAGTTGCCGGCGCCGTAGCTGGCGCCGATCATCACCGTGATCTTCGGCACTTGGGCCACCGCCACCGCCGCCACCATCTTCGCCCCGTCGCGGGCCACACCTTCGTGCTCATAGCGGCGGCCGACGATGAAGCCGGTGATGTTCTGGAAAAAGAGCAACGGGATCCGCTGCCGCGCGCAAAGCATCACGAAGTGGGCGCCCTTCCGCGCCGAGGCCGGAAAGAGCACCCCGTTGTTCGCCAAGATTCCGACGGGAATGCCGTACAGATGGCCAAAACCACAAACCAGCATCTCGTCGTAGTCGGCCTTGAACTCACGCAGCTTGCTGCCGTCGAGCACCCGTCGCAGCACCTGCCGCGCGTCGTACGGCCGGCGGGGATCGGCCGGCACCAGCGACAACAGATCGTCCGGGTCCTCCTCCGGCTCTCGGATCGGGGTTTTCTCCCATGGCAGCGGCGGTGGCGCCGGCCGGGGCTGACTCATCAGATCGCGGGCCAGGGCCAGGGCGGCCGGCTCGTCGTCGGCGACGTAATCGACCACGCCGCTGATCCGGCCGTGGATGTCGGCCCCGCCCAAGTCCTGGGCGCTGACCTCTTCGCCGGTGGCCGCTTTGACGAGGGGCGGTCCGGCCAGGAAGATGGTGCCGGCCCCGCGCACGATGACGGCCTCATCGCACATCGCCGGCACGTAGGCGCCGCCGGCGGTACAGGAGCCAAGCACCACCGCCACCTGCCGCGAGCCGCGGGCGGAGAGTACCGCTTGATTGCGGAAGATGCGGCCGAAATGATCCTTGTCGGGAAAGACCTCGCTTTGAAGCGGCAGGTAGGCGCCGCCCGAATCGACCAGGTAGAGGCAGGGCAGATGGTTTTCGAGCGCGATCTCCTGGGCCCGCAGGTGCTTTTTCACGGTCAGCGGGAAGTAGGTGCCGCCTTTGACGGTCGGGTCATTGGCGACAATCACGACCTCCCGGCCGCCGATCCGGCCAATGCCGGTGACGATGCCGGCGCCGGGGCTGGCCCCGTCGTACTGCCCATCCGCCGCCAGCGGGGAAAGCTCGAGGAAGGGTGAGGCGGGATCGATCACCCGCTCGATCCGCTCCCGGACCGGGAATTTCCCGCGGGCGCGCTGCTTTTCGACGGCGTCCGCGCCGCCGCCGGCCGCCGCCCGCGCTAGCCGCTCGTGCAGCTCGGCCATCGCCGCCCGGTTGGCCGCCTCATCGATTTCGGGCCGGGACTCCGGGTTGATCGCCATCTAGTCCACCAATCCCATTTGGCGGGCGATCACGTACTTGAGGATTTCGCTCGTCCCTTCGCCAATAGTCAGCACCTTGGCGTCGCGGTAGAACCGGGGCACCGCCGACTCCTCGATGAAGCCGAAGCCACCGTGGATCTGCATGTTCTCTTCCGCCGCCCGGACCGCGACCTCGGAGGCGAACAGCTTGGCCGCCGCCGCTTCTTCGGTGAACGGCTTCCCCGCCTCCTTCAACGCCGCCGCCTGGTAGGTCAGCAAGCGCGCCGCCGCGATGGATGTCTTTAAGTCGGCCAGCTTGCTGTAGATCGCCTGCTGCTTGGCGATCGGCGCCCCGAACGCCAGCCGCTCCTTGGCGTAGGCGGTGGCTTGTTCCAGCGCCCCTTGGGCCAACCCGACCGAGATCGCCGCGATTCCCACCCGGCCACCATCCAGCACCGTCAAGAAGACCCTGGCCCCCTTGCCGAGCTGGCCCAGAATGGCGTCTTCGCCCACCGCGCATTGACTGAACACCAGCTCGCGGGTGTCCGAGGCCCGCCAGCCCATCTTCTTATACGGTTTCTGTGGTTCATAGCCCGGTGTCCCGCTCGGCACGATGAAGGTGCTCAGGGGCCGGGCGTCGCCCCCAGCGTCCGTCTTGGCGGTGACGATGACAAAGGAGCTGAGCTCGTTGCCGGCGTTGGTGATGAACGCCTTGGTCCCGTTGATGACCCAGCTTCCGTTCTGGCGGTGGGCGGTGGTTTGCGCCCCGCGCACGTCCGACCCCGCCCCCGGCTCGGTGCTGGCGAACGCCCCCAGCGTCTCGCCCCGCGCCAGGGGGACGAGCCAGCGCTGCTTCTGCTCCTCGGTGCCAAACCGCAAGACCGGCTCGCCCGCGATCGAGACATCAGCCCCGACCGTGACCGCGATCGAGGAGTCGATCCGGGCTAGCTCCTCGACCACGACCGCCATCGCCACCGCGCCGGCCCCCAGGCCGCCGTACTCCTCGGGAAAGGCGACCCCCATCACCCCCAGCTCACCGAGCTGGCGGATGACCGCGGTCGGGAACTCGTGCGCTTCGTCCCAGGCCGCGGCATGCGGCGCGATCTCACCCTCCGCGAACTCGCGGACGGTGTCGCGCAACGCGCGCTGCTCATCGGTCAGCTCAAACAGGAGCGAGGAGGTCATCGTCGTCCTCCGGGTTGGTCACTTGTATCTCAGCGGCCGGCCATCGACCGCGACAGTGCGGCCGCAATTCGCTCGCCACGCCTCGAACAAATCCATGGGTCAGGCCAGTTGATAGAGCCGCAAATCCGGAATCCGCTCGAAATGACGCCGGTTGAAGGTAAGAAGCGTCAGGCCATATTGGAGCGCCGTGGCCGCGATCACGAGGTCAAAGTTGGGAATAAGCTGGCCGCGACGACGCAAGAAGAATCGCAACTCAGCGAACCGCTCCATAATTGAGTCGGTGAGCGTGAGCATTTGGTACTCACCAAGAAACTGTCGAACGCTGACCAGATGGGCTTGAGGACTCACCGACTGAAAAGCACGCTCGTAGACTTCGCCCACGGAGACGTAGGTGACGTAGATAGGACTGTTTGCCAAGCGATCTAACGATTGTGTCGCCGGCTGCCGTCCACCAAACGCCTCGATGATCCAGTCAGTGTCCAGCAGATACATTAGGGACGGTCAGGTGGACGCGAGCCATCCCGTCTCGCCTCGTAGACCTCTTCGATGACCTTATCAATATCCATATCCGCCCAACTGCCCGCGACCTCAGCCAGCATTTTGCGGACCGCTTCAGGGTCTGGTACGTAGGCGAGATGATCCGCCCGTTCTAGCAGGTAGACCTCTCCATCATGCTCTAGGATCACCGGTTCACCAGAGGCCTCGTCCAAGAGGAAATCAAGATCGGTCTCAGCGGTCACGTCGATCCGCTTCCGACCGGTTTTGAATGGGTACTTCCTGCGCAACTCTGCCAATGTCCTTCTGTGGCTAGTCTCCATGACGATCTCCCTTCGCATCTCATCCAGTGCAGTAT
>JACCYK010000662.1 GCA_013696525.1 Chloroflexia bacterium | reverse complement strand
GCCCGACACGGCGCCCCCTAGTTCCGCGGGACGAGCGTCGGCACCTCGCCGGCGCCGCGTTCCCGTTGCCGGCGCTCGCGGCGCTCCTCCCGGGTCTCGGGCGACGCCGCCGGCGCCGCCGTGCTCGGCGCGGTCTCCACGCCGGCGTTGGCATCGATGTCGTTCGGATAGTCATAGTGGGGCACGAAGCCGAAGAGGTCCATCGGCCAATACGAGAGCCACGCTTTGCCGATGACATTGCTGAGCGGCACCTGACCAACGCTGGGCGACCGTGAATCGGTGCTGTTATTACGATTGTCCCCCAGCACGTAGACATGGTCCTCACTGACCACCATATCGCATTCGCGGCGACACTCCGTTACCGCTCCATCAATGTAGCTCTCATCAAGCTGTTGGCCGTTGACGTGAACATAGCCGTCTTGAAAGGTGATCGT
Organism: Chloroflexia bacterium; assembly: GCA_013696525.1. Classification (GTDB taxonomy): domain Bacteria; phylum Chloroflexota; class Chloroflexia; order Thermomicrobiales; family UBA6265; genus JACCYK01. Next base: position 11,163 of record JACCYK010000662.1, on the reverse strand, counting down.
CTCCCCGGGCAGGCCGATGATCCGTTTGATATAGGGTTGCTCGGCCTCCGCGTCGGGGTTGAAGACGATGATGTCGCCGCGTTCGGGCTCGCCGAACGGCCAAACCATGCGCTCCTCCGTCTGGTCATCGCCCGGGAGCAAGTTGAGCACGTTGTTCAGGTCGAAATGGCGGTAGGCGTTAACGTTGACCAACAGCATCTGCTCGTCCTGCAGGTTCGGCACCATGCTGTTGCCATCGACCCGGAAGTTGAGCACCACCAGGCGCACGACGAAGAAGATCAGCGCCGCCAGCAGCAGGGTCTCGACGATTTCACGGATGGCGCGGCCGCCCGAGCTTGCCGTTGTGCTCGGGATGGGGGCGATGTCGCCGGGGGTGGCCGTCTCCGGGGCGGTCGTTCCCCATTGGCTGGCGGCGCCGGTCGCCGGGACCGATCCGCCGGGCGGGGATGGGCGCTGTTCCTCCTGTGCCATCTGTTCCTCTTTCGCGTTGCGTCAACGGGAGCGGTCCCCGGCGCCGGGAGTGCGGCCCCGACGAATCCGTTGCCGTTTCGAGTTGCTGGTCATCGGTCCGGACCGCGCGGCGCGGTCTCCGGCGTGCAACGAGCGGGGCACACCTGCCCCGCTCGTTGCGATCCGCGCTCGATTGTGGCTCCGTCCGGGGTTCGCCTAGATCTCCTCGGCCCGCATTTGCTTCTGCGGCGGAGCATCAATCACCGTCGCCTGCTCCCGGACGTTGTTGCTGGTGGTGGTGGTCGATGCGGCCACCGTGCCGCCCTCGAGCTCCTCGGCCCCGGCTTCCTTCCGGAACTCTTTGACGCCCTGGCCGAGGGACTTCGCCACCTCGGGCAACCGGCCGGCGCCGAAAATGATAAGGACGATGACCAGAACGATAACGAGTTCTTGCCAACCCAAGCCAGCCATACCGCATGCTCCTCCTAAACGTGCCACATCCGGCGTGTTGCGGCTCTCTGCGCCGACCAGTATAGCGACCCTGGACCGCCGGTGCCACCACGCGGGGCGTACCGCGAACTACCCGATCGCGCTGCTGACGATCGCCAGCGCCACAAAGAAGACGGCCAGGCCGATTGTAAACTGGAACAGGGTCTTTTCGACACCACGCCGGGTCCGGTAGATCGAACCCGAATCACCGCTAAAGGCGCCGCTGAAAGACGATCCCTTGGTCTGCAAGAGGATGACCAAGATCAACACGACCGAGACCAGGATCATCACCAGGTTGAGCGCTGTTTCCACGATGCCTGATCCTACCTGAGCCCGTGCCGCGGGCGACGAAGCGAAAAACGCCGTGACGGAAGCCTACCACTCCCGATGAAGCCGCGGCAAGCGGTCAGCGTACGATGTCTGGAATGGCCGCCAGGCCCGGCAGCTCGGTGCCTTCCAAGAGATCTAACGAGGCGCCGCCGCCGGTCGAGATGTGATCAATTCGATCCGCCAACCCCGCTTGCTCGACCGCGGCCACGGAGTCGCCCCCGCCAATCACGGTGTAGGCGTCCGCCGCGGCCACCGCCTTTGCTACCTCACGGGTGCCGGCCGCGAATTGCGGTTGCTCAAAGACCCCCATCGGCCCGTTCCAGAAGATCGTCTTGGCGCCGGCGATCGCCTGTTCGAAGGCGGTGATGGTGGCTGGACCAATGTCGAAGATCGATTCGCCGGCGGGGACCGCCGCCACCTCGACGATGCGGCCCGGCTGCTTCATATCGGTCGCGATCACGACATCGACCGGAAGCAGGATGTCCTTTCGCGTGGCTTTGGCGGCGGCTAGGATCTGCTTGGCATCGTCGACCCGCTCTCGTTCCGCCAGTGACGCTCCGATTTCGACGCCGGTCGCCAGCAGGAACGTGTTCGCCATCCCGCCGCCGATCAGGAGCGCATCCACTATCCCAAGCAGGCTCCCCGCGACCGCCAGCTTATCGGAGATCTTGGCCCCGCCCAAAATGGCGACGAACGGCCGCTCCGGTTGGTCAAGCAGGCGCGACAGCTCGTCGACCTCGCGCTGGAGGAGGAAGCCGGCATAGGCCGGCAGCTCCCGCGCCACGCCGACGGTCGAGGCGTGCGCCCGGTGGGCGGCCCCGAAGGCGTCGTTGACAAAGAGGTCCGCGAGGGCGGCGAGAGCTTTTGCCAGGGCGGGATCGTTTTGCTCTTCGCCCGCCTCGAAGCGGACGTTTTCGAGCAACAGGACGTCCCCAGGAGCGAGCCGCTCGACGGCGGCCGTCGCGTCCGGACCGACGACGGAGCCGACCGTGGCGACATCTTGTCCTAACAGCTCCGATAGGCGCTTGGCGACCGGGGCCATCCGGTACTTGTCGTCCGGCTTGCCCTTCGGCCGTCCCAGGTGGCTCACCAGGATCGTCCGCGCCCGCTGGTCAATTAGGTGCTGGATCGTCGGCAGCGATGCCCGGATCCGGGTATCGTCGCCGACCGCGCCCTCGGCCAGGGGGACGTTGACATCGACCCGGATCAAGACCCGTTTTCCCGCGAGGTCGGCCGCCGCGATTGAGCGTTTCGGCATCTGGATCGGTCCTCGGCGGCAGGAGAGGTTTAGACCGGCCGTGGCTCCGCCTCGACCATGACAGCCATGCCTTCTTCGGCAACGACGTCATCCTCGTCCTCAATCTCGTCGTCTTCATCGTCATCGTCGCCGTAGTCGAACCCCTTCTCGCAGACGAGCGCGACCAGGTCGGCAACCCGGCAGGAGTAGCCCCATTCGTTGTCGTACCAGGCGACGACTTTGATCAGGTTGCCGTCAATCACCATGGTCGACTTGCCGTCGATGATCGCGGACCGGGAGTCCTGGCGAAAGTCGGAGGAGACCAACGGCTCATCGGTAAAGCCAAGGATGCCCTGCAGGGCGTCGCTCTCCGCCGCCTTGCGGAAGGCGGCGTTGATCTCGTAGACCTTGGCCGGCTTCTCCGTCTCGACCACGAAGTCGACCAGCGAGACGGTCGGCGTCGGCACCCGCAGGGAGAAACCGTCAAACTTCCCCTTCAGCTCTGGCAGCACCAGGGCCAGCGCTTTCGCCGCCCCGGTGCTGGTGGGAATGATGTTCGTCGCCCCGGCCCGGGCCCGGCGCAAATCCTTGTGCTGGGCATCGAGGATGACCTGATCGTTGGTGTAGGAGTGGACGGTCGTCATCAGCCCGCGCTTGATGCCGAAGTTGTCGAGCAGAACCTTTGCCACCGGGGCCAGGCAATTGGTGGTGCAGGAGGCATTGGAGATGATGTCGTGCTCGACGGGATCGTAGGTGCCCTCATTGACGCCGAGCACGATCGTGATGTCTTCATTCGTGGCGGGCGCCGTGATAATGACTTTGTCGGCGCCGGCGTCGATATGGTCCTCGGCATCGCTGGCTTTGGTGAACAGCCCGGTGGACTCGATGACGACGTCGATCGCTTCCTTCTCCCACGGCAGATCGGCCGGCTTCTTCTTGGCGAAGACCTTCACCTCTCGCCCGTTGACCCGGATCCCGCGCGCGGTCGGCTTGATCTCGGCGTCGAACCGGCCGTAGGTGGAGTCGTATTTCAGCATGTGCGCCAGCGACGACGCGCTCGATAGGTCATTCACGGCGACAACCTCGAACAGGTCATCGAAGCCGCCTTGCTCAATGGCCTTGAACACCTGCCGCCCGATGCGGCCAAACCCATTGATTGCGACGCGATAGGCCATCCTGATTACTCCTTGAACGCCTGGAACGCGGCCACGGCCGGTTCGGTCGGGGTTGATGCGGCCGGGGCGGCGCCGCGGCCGGATGGCGCGGAGCGCGCCGTGGCGTGGTCGTCCCTCGCCAAGACGAGCAGCGCGGCGGCGAGTTTCTCGGGATCATGGCGGAGCGGATTGCGGTCGCTGACGACATCGCTGGTGACCACCCGCACGCTGGCATCGAGCCCGTCGAGCCCTTCGGGCAAGATCGGGTCCACCGGCACATCCGGCCCAATCGCGCCGGCCGAGGCCGGGTTGCTGTTGACCACGACGTGGGAGAGGACGCCCGCGCCCAACTGGCTGGTAATCACATTGATGTGATCGAGCGCGGTGAAGTTGTCCGTCTCCCCAGGCTGGGTGGCGACGTTGCAGGCATAGACCACCTTGCCGCGCGACCAGCGGATCGCCTGGGTAATCCCCTCGACGAGGAGGTTCGGCAGCACGCTCGTGTACAAGCTGCCGGGGCCGAGAATGACCAGATCGGCGTTGAGGATGGCGCTGAACGCCGGGTCGTAGACGGCGGGGCGGCCGGGCTCGAGAAAGACGCGCTTGATCGGCGCTTGCTTCGTACAGAGGTTCGACTCCCCGCGCAGAACGGTCCCGTCGACGAGCTCGGCACTGAGGGTGACGTTCTCGACGGTTGAGGGGAGGACGCGGCCGCGGATTGCCAACACATGTCCGGACTCGATCACGGCCTGCTCGAAACTGCCGGTGACCCGGGTCAGGGCGGTGATGAAGAGATTTCCGAACGAGTGACCGGCAAGCTGGGCGCTTTCTTGCTCAAACCGATATTGGAACAGGCGGCTGACCAGCGACTCGTCGTCGGCCAAGGCGACCAGGCAGTTGCGAAGGTCGCCCGGGGCGGGGATATCGAACTCGGATCGGATACGGCCGGTGCTGCCGCCATCGTCGGCGACGGTGACGATGGCCGTGATCGCCAGGTCATGATGCTTGAGGCCGCGCAGCAACGTCGCCAGGCCGGTGCCGCCGCCGATCGCCACCACCTTCAGCTGGGCGCGTTGATGACCAAACCGGTGCTCGGCGACGATGTCCGCCAACGGCCGGCCCGGCGTGGCGCGGGCCAGGAACGGGCTGAGCAACGAATGATTGAGGCGCATAAAGCCGTAGCTCATCAGCGCCGCGCCGGCGGAAAAGACGAGCGCCAGCCGCACCCAGCGATCGAGGAATTGCAAGGTGAGGATTTGGATGAAGCCGCTAATCGGCTCCGGAAACGGAAAGTACCGGTAGGTATACGCCACGGCCATGGCCATCGCCACGCTGACCAGTATCACGCCGAGCATGAAGACCAGTGCCCAGCGCTTGATAAGCATTCCCGGCCGCAGCCATGTCCGCCAGGCTCGCAGAGCGTCCCTCCCTTCGTCTGCCAGTCACGACTCACCCAAGTTCCGGGAGATGACTGACGATCGGGGTCCCATCCCGATCCCTTCCGCCTCCGAGTATAGCACCGGCGCTGGCTGATGACGGGCTTCGGAACAAGATTCGATCCTCGCGCGTTTGGTACGTAGGCGCCCCACGGCGCGCCGGGCTTGGCGTGGCTTTGCATCACCGCGTTGGCTGTCCGCCCTGGCGTGTGGGACCATGGGTATCGAGCATGGGAACTGGAGGAAGCGGCTATGGATCAGAACCGGTTCGATGACATTGCCAAGTCCCTGGCGAAGGGAACGCGGGCGAAGGGCACCCGGCGCCGCGTCCTCGCCGGCGCCGCCGGGGCATTGCTCGGCGCGATCGGGTTCCGGCGCGCCTCGGACGCTCAGGCGTTGCCCGGGCCGCCCTGGGAGTGGAGCGGCATCGTCTGTGGCGGCATTGCCAGCCTGCCCTGCCCGGATGGGTACGACTGTCATATCGACTGGTCCGACCCAACGTGCCGCACCGATTGCATGGGGTGGTGCCGGCGAGTCCCGGCCGGGGAGCCGACCAACCCGTGCGCGGCGATTCTCTGCATCGAGGGGACGACGTGTTGCGAGAATTGCGGCGGCATCTGTGTCCCCAACGATGTGTCGTGTAGCGACGAACTCTGCGCCGGCGAGCGGTGCGGCCCGGTCGTCTGCCCCGCCGGCGAAGTTTGCTGCAACGAGAGCTGTGGCTACTGCACGCCGCCGGACGGCGCCTGCACCGAGGAGTTCTGCATCAGTGAGGAGTGCGGGCCAAACCTCTGCGGCCTGGGCGAATATTGCTGCAACGAAAGCTGCGGCACCTGTGCCCCGATTGGCGGCGCCTGTACCGCGGAGTTCTGTGGCGGCGAGCAGTGTGGTTCGAACGTCTGTGGCGCCGGTGAGTTCTGCTGCAACGAGAGCTGTGGCACTTGTGCCCCCATCGGCGGTGCCTGCACCCTAGAGCTGTGCGTCCCGGAGCCAGGCGGGGAGCCTTGCGGTCCCACCACCTGCGCCGCCGGCGAAGTCTGTTGCAACGAGAGTTGCGGCATCTGCACGCCGCCGGACGGGTTCTGCATCCAAATCGCGTGCGTGTAGCGCTTTCAACGCACTGACGGCCGGCGGGAAAGGGCAACGCGATCGCCAGACTCGCGACGCTAAAAGCTAAAGACATTCGGCTGACCCCACGGAAGCCCCGTGAACAGGGGCTGGGAGAGCGGTTCTTCCGACACATCATTCGGGTAGATGCGTTCTCAGCTTCCTTTAGGATGCTTCCGGAGGGTCAGCCGAATGTCTTTAGCTTTCGACGAGACGCGGACGGCGATCGCGCCAGATTGCGAGGCGAATCGACATCCACGGAGCGGACGATGCCGTCGGCGTCGATGAACAGGTGCGTGGGCACGTTGTAGAGCGGATACGCGGTGTCGGTATCGGCTTCGGTGGGGTCGCTCAAGACGAGCCAGGTGGCACCGTTTTGGGCCGCGTAGGACGCCGCGTCGAGCGGCGATTCGCGCACGCTGACGCCGAGCAGGCGCGGGCCGTCCGGCTCCAGCCGCTCATAGGCTCGCTGCACCTCCGGGAACTCCACCCGGCAGGGTGGGCACCATGAGCCCCAGAACATCAGCCACACCGGTTGCCCTCGGACCTGCGACAGCCGAACCGGGTTACCAAAAAGATCCGCGGTTTTGAAGTCGGGCGCGACATCACCGACCTTGGGCAGGAGATGCTGGTTAATCCCGCCCTGGCCGATGGAGCCGAGCCCGGCTCGCTCACTGACGATCCAGGCGACGGCCGCCAGGGCAACGGCGATGGCCAGTCCCGCCGCGACCCGCGGCAGCCGGCCCGGTGTCGTGGTTGAGGCGTGGGTAGGGTCAATCGCGCTCATTCAACCGCCAATCAGCAACGTCCCGCCGGAGTCGGGATTGGCGACGTGATCAGACACCGCCATAGGCGTGCAGCCCACCGAAGAAGTAGTTTCCATAATAGGTAAAGATCGCGGCGGCAAAGCCGAAGACCAGGATCCAGGCCCCGCGGTTGCCCCGCCAACCGCGCAGGGTCCGGGTGTGGAGGTACACGGCGTAAATCAACCAGGTGAAGAGGGCGGCGGTCTCCTTCGGGTCCCAACTCCAGTAGGCGCCCCAGGCCTGGTGGGCCCAGATCGAGCCGACGATGAGAACCAGCGAGAGCGCCGGGAAGCCGATGGTCACCGCCCGGAAGCCGAAATCATCCAACAGGTCGGGGCTCGGCAGCCAGGCTACCCGCCAGTGCGTGGCGACCAAGAACAAGGCGGCGGCGGCGAAGGCGACGGCAAAGGTCGAGTAGGCAAGGAGCGCCAACCCGACGTGGATGGTCATGATCGTGATCGATTGCAGGGCGGGAATCAGGGGATCGATCTCGCGCATCGCGGCCGGCAGCAACCAGATGTAGGCCGCCATGCCGGCCGCGAGGGGGAGGACGATGGCGCCGAGCTGGCGAACGCCATAGGTGCGCTCGAAGACGAGGTACATCACCAGCAGGACAACGAGAAACGTCGAAGAGAACTCGTACATGTTCGCCAACGGGACGCGACCGGCGGCGATCGTGCGGAGGAGGACCGAGAGAGCCTGAAAGGCTAGGGCGAACCACGCCAACATCGTCCCGAAGCGGGCCACCGCGACCGATTGCGGGGTGAACCGCGTGTCATGCCCAACGAAGGCCGTGCCGGCGCTCGTCTGTAGCCGCGCTTGTCGGACCTGAACCCGGCCGACCGCGTAAGCGATGTAGCAGATGGCCGACGTCACCATCGCGATCGATGCCGCGGTGAAGCAATAGAACGAGAACCGAACGAGTGCGTCCATCTGATTCCTCCCGTCTGCCGTGGGATCTCGCGCTCGCTCGGCCAGGTTACGGCGATGTCGCGACGTGCTGGCGCCCTGCCGCCCCGGCCGGCGGCTCCGTTACCCGGTCGATCCGAGCGATCGGGGCGCCGAGGCTGGTTTCGAGATTGTTGAGCAACCGGTCGAAAGCTTGCTGCCCGCTCCAATCGCGCCGGGCCATGGGCGCCAGCACCAGCTTGCTGCCGCCGCCGGGCGTCGGCGAGACGATGCCCCGAATCCGCCGGTGTGGGAAGTAGAACGTCACCGCCAGGCCGGCGACCAGGAGGAACGAGGCCGCGTAGAAGATCGAAATCCCTGGATTGCGGGCGATCTGGAGCGCCGAGAAGCGCGTTTCGCGCAGGAACGTGATCGACAGGTCACCGGCGGGCACCGGCGTCCCTTGATTGAGCGTGATCGCCAGCGGCTCCGCGATCGGGCTGCTCGGGCCAAGGGGCCGCAAGAGGAGATACATCTGGCCGCTGCGCAGGTTGAGCTGGTCCAATTCCGGTTGACTCCGCGGGTTCTCGTCCGGGGCGATGACGGTCATGCTGACACCGGCGGTGGGCACGTCGATGACGGCGGCGGGCGCCTCCGGATTGTCGGCGGAGCGGAACTGGCCGAGCGGCAGGGCGTCTTCGAACCGGACATTGCCGGCGACATCGGTGATTTGCATTACCACCGCCTGGCCGAAACCTGATTGGTAGAACGTCATATCACCGTGGGTAAACGGATGATTCGGTGAAATGATGGCCGATTCGAGCGGCTCGCCATCGCGCAGCAACGTAAAGTCGCTGTGATAGTCGGCGGCGATGCCCTGCTCGGTGTAGGTCTCGCTGAAGTCGTTCAGGCGGACACTGAGATCGGTGCCGTAGCCGACGGCTCGTTGCGAGCCCTCGGCCAGCATGAACTCCATCTCCCGGAACCCCCAACGGGCGGAGACGATGCCGCCGACGAGGATCAGGATCAGCGCCAGGTGAAAGGGAAAGGTGCCCAGCCGGGCGTAGCGGAAACGATCGGCGTAGAGATGGATCTCACGTTGTCGCTCGTCAGCCAGAGCACGGTACCCGCTCTTGGCGATCGCCGCCCGCGATTGGGTTGCCAGCGCCGCCGGTGAGAGCGGGCTGGTGATCTCCCCGGAGCGCTCCGCATTGCGCAGGAACCCGTGCGTGGTGGCAATCGTGGGGTGGGCGATGCTGGCCCAAATGCCGGGCACGCGGTTGATGGTGCAGATCGCGATCGCGACCGAGATGACAGTGAGGAGGCCCATGAAGGGGAGGGAGTGGAAGACGTCCCAGGCGTACCAAGCATCGACCACGGGCCGGGTGAAGGGAAGCAGGACCGCGATCGAGTCGGGCACCGAGCTGCCCCGCAGTGTCCCGATCAACACCAGGACCGCCAGGAGGGCGATCTCGGCCATCGCGACGCGGACCGAGCAGAAGAACCGCCAGGTTCGGTCAATGACGATTTCGAGCGGATTGCGTGATGCGATCCGTTGACCGGCGGTCGCCTGAGCCATGCGGGCTACCCTTTGCGCTTGCGAGTGAACCGGTGCTGGAGCATCGGTGTCACCTCGGCTTGACGGATCATAGTGACGGCTCCCACGGGATCCAGGGCGAGAGCGCTACCAGGCGGGCGAAGATCTGCTGGTAGATGTTGAGCAGCATGATCGCCCCCATTGCCAGCATGACCCCGCCACTGACCGTGGAGACGATCGCCAGCCGCCGGTTCAGCCGCCGGATGATCCCGGGCGACGAGCCATAGGCGACGGCCGCAAGCAAGAACGGCACCGCCAAGCCGGCAGAATAGGCGGTTAGCAGCCAGGCCGCGCGCTCGATGCTGCCCTGGCCGGCCGCCATCGTCAGGATCGCCCCCAAGATGGGCCCGACGCAGGGCGACCAGCCGGCGCCAAACGTCATCCCGATCACGAACGACGACGCCACCCGGCCATGCTGGAGGCCGCCGGTCTGGAGCCGGCGGTCGCGGTCGAGCCACGGCAGGCGGATCAGCCCGATTTGATGGAAGCCGAGCAGCATCAGCACGGCGCCCCCGATCCGGATCAACCAGATCCGGTTGCCGGCGACCACGGAGGCCGTCTCAACCAGGGTGCCCGCCGCGCCGAGCGCGATCCCGACGGCGATGAAGACGACGGAAAAGCCCAGCACGTAGGCGGCCGCGTTCGCCAGCACCCGGCCGCGGGCCGCGGCGCCCGCCGACCCGGCCGAAACTCCCGCCAGATGGGTCAGGTAGATCGGGACGAGGGGCAGCACGCACGGCGACGAGATCGAGAGCACCCCGGCAATAAAGGCGGCAATGAACGTCACGTCCGCGACCATCACGGCAACCGTACCACCCGTCGCCGGGCCAGTCAATTAAGCGTCCGCCGCGAACCGGCAGCCCTGCCGGAGCGAGGGCGCCTGGTACCATAGCAAACAGAAACAGGCCGGTGACGACAACCGGAGACCTGTTATCCCGGCAACATCGGCAATGGAAGGCGATCCCCGTGACGGAAATGACCGCCGTCCCGTTGAGCGAGCGACTCTACCGGACCGAAGCGATTGTGCTGGGCCGGCAGGACTATGGCGAAGCGCACCGCATCCTGACCGTCTACACTCCGCTTCGCGGCAAAGTGCGGCTGATCGCGAAGGGGGTGCGCAAGCCGCTCAGCCGGCTGGGACCGCATCTCGAGTATTTCACCCGGTCGCGGCTGATGATCGCCCGCGGCCGCGACCTCGACGTGGTGACCGGGGCGGAGACGGTCGATCCACACCTCGGGTTGCGCACGAACCTGGAAGCTTTCGGCCACGCCTCGCACCTGGCGGAGACGCTGAACCGCCTGACGCGGGACCGGCAAGCCCATGAGGCCGTCTACCAGCTCCTAGCTAACTCCCTGGGCCTCCTGGCGGGCAACGTCGATCCGTTCGCGGTAACGCGCCACTACGAGCTGGCCCTTCTCGGCCTGCTCGGATACAGGCCCGAGCTGTACAAGTGCGTTGGCTGTCACGTCGAGCTGCAAGCCGTGCCCAACACGCTTAGCGGCCGCCTCGGCGGCGTCCTCTGCCCCTTGTGCCAGCGGACTGACCTGAGCAGCCGGCCGCTCTCGGTCAATGCCCAAAAATACCTCCGCACCCTTGACCGGCAGGGCTTGGCGACGGCGGCGCGGTTGCCGCTCGATGCCGCCCTTCGCATTGAGCTGGAAGGAGCAC
>JACCYK010000659.1 GCA_013696525.1 Chloroflexia bacterium | reverse complement strand
CCCTCGTGCAAAGCGGCGTCCTCGGCAGCATCGAGCCAAATGCCGATGATCGCCACGAAGTAGCGCCGGTCGCGGTGAGCGAACGCGGTGGCGTCGTTGCCGACACGGGCCATCGCGCCGCCGAGGCCGCGGAAATGGACGATTGAGTATGGCGAGGCGGCCCGCTCCATGGCGGCCAGTGCCGCGTTGAGCGCCGCATCGCTCAGGTCGTCGGCGAACATCATCCGGATCGACGCCGCGTGCGGTTCGGCTTGTTGGGCCGTAAAGTCGTAGATTGCCGGGTACGGCATCGCGCTCACCGCCTCGGTGATCGGCGTCGCCAACGCCCGCGGCGGCGCCAGCGCCCGCTCCCCGTCCTCGATGCTGCCCGTCCAGCAGACAAAGATTGAAAATACCAGCTCGCCGACGCGCTCCGACGGCACAAACACAGTTCTTCGAGTCGTGTTGCAGCGCCTGGCGGGAGACGCTTGGGGCGTCTCCAATTCACTCGCTTACCTCGGCTTGCTCGCTAGCGAACGCGGTGATCAGACCCGCGCCGCCGCTGCCCACCAAGAGAGTCTCGGGCCGCGATGGACGGCGAGGGATTGGGAAGACGTCGCCGGCTCCCTCGCCGACGTGGCCGTTGTCGCCGCCGCGGTCGAGCGGTCGGAGGCGGCGGCCCGGCTCTTCGGAGCCGCCGATGCCATGCTCGGTGAGGACGAGCGAGTGAGGAAATTGCCTGAGCGGGCCGTCTACGAGCGTGGTGAGCTTCGCGCCCGGACGGCGCTCGGCGCGGACGCATTCATGGCGGCCTTCTCGGCGGGCAGCGCCCTCCCTCGTGAGCGGGCCATCGCCGAGGCCGTGGCCTTCGCCGATGAGATCGCGCATCCTGGCGCCCGTCAATCATCCGGCCCGCTCGGTGACAAGGTCGAGGAGCCGCCACCGGGCTAGCCTGCCGGCCTCATTCCGGGCGAGATCGACGCCAGAGCCACCTCTTCAGTAGCCAGAATCATTGGCTAGCCATTGCTCGCCGCTGTTGTGATTGCCCTGGGTGCGGTCCGCGATGTCGCCGCGATTGCCAACTAACGTATTATCTCGTGGACAGGCGCTCGTCAGCGAACCGGTGACCGGGATCGCCGCCCGGCCGGTAGCGGCAGTGGAGGAACATGATGGCAAGCACTCCAACTTCGAAACCAAGCGGCGGGATGATGCTCCTGGGCCGGGCGCCGGCCGAACCGGTGGCGCTGAATGAGGTGGCGATCATTCTCAACCCGATCGATGCGGTGGCGATCGCGAAGCAACCGCTCTTGCCGAAGACCCGTCTGCAAACCGGCGAGAGGGAGATTCGGGTGTCGCAGATGATTCCGCCCGGCCACAAAATCGCGTTACGGGATGTGGCGAAGGGTGACGAGCTCCGGCGCTACGGACAGATCATTGGCTTCGCCACCCAGGACATCGCGGTTGGATCGCACGTCCACAGCCACAACCTCTCGGTCGGGGATGGTCTTGAACTCGACTATGCCTACTGCACCGAGTACCAGCCGGTTGACTTCGTGCCCGAGGCCGAGCGGCGAACCTTCATGGGCTACCGGCGGCAGGACGGCCGGGTCGGCACCCGAAACTATGTCGCCATCCTGGCTTCCGTGAACTGTTCCTCCACGGCAACGCGCCGGGTGGCCGAGTATTTCCGGAGCCAGCCGGAGCTGATGGCCCAGTATCCGAACGTGGACGAGGTCATCCCGTTCCCGACCAAGGGCGGCTGCGGCTCACACTACGGGTCCTCCGATCTCGGCGTGTTGCAGCGGACGATGGCCGGGATCGTCGATCATCCGAATATCGGCGCCTACGTCATCCTGAGCTTGGGGTGCGAGGTCAACCAGCCGGCGGACCTGATCGCGAACACCGGGCTCGGCAACGGGCGCCAGCCAACCGTGCTCACCATCCAACAAGACGGCGGCCTGCTGAACACGATCGCGGCCGGCATCCAGGCGGTTAAGGAGCTACTGCCGATCGCCAACCAGGCCCGGCGGGAGGAGGTGCCGGCCTCCGAGCTGGTCGTGGCGCTGCAATGCGGCGGCTCCGACGGCTGGTCCGGCGTCACCGCGAACCCGGGGCTCGGCAAGGCGGGCGACGAGATCGTGCGCCAGGGCGGCACCATCGTCCTCGGCGAGACGACCGAGGTCTACGGCGGCGAGCATTTGCTGACCCGGCGGGCGGCGGAGCAAGCGGTCGGTGAGAAGCTGATCGAGAAGATCCATTGGTGGGAAAGCTACACGGCAATGTTCGGCGCCAGCATCGATAATAACCCGGCGCCAGGGAACAAGCTGGGCGGCCTCACCACGATCTACGAGAAGTCGCTGGGCGCCATCGCCAAGGCTGGGAACACGCCTATGAACCAGGTCGTCGGCTACGCGGAGCGGATTACCGGCAAGGGCTTCGTCCACATGGACACCCCCGGCTACGATCCGGTCTCGGTCACCGGCCAGGTAGCCGGCGGCTGTAACATCGTGGTCTTCACCACCGGTCGCGGCTCCTGCTTCGGGTTCAAGCCAGCGCCGTCAATCAAGATCGCCACGAACTCGACGTTGTACGCGGCCCAAGAGTCGGATATGGACATCAACGCGGGCATCGTCCTCGATGGCGTGACGCTGGATGACCTCGGCCAGGAGATCTTCGAAAGGATCCTGGCGGTCGCCTCCGGTGAGCAGAGCAAGAGCGAGGCGGCCGGCGTCGGGGAAGAGGAGTTCAATCCCTGGATCCTGGGCGCGATGCTGTAACGCGAGATCGAGAAAACTGAGACAACATCGAATCGTCCTGGTCGAGGCGCTGGACTAAAAGTCCGCGCTGAGCACCACGAAGACCTTTCAGGAATAAGGACGACTCGCGTGTTCCGAACATCAAGCTCCATTGAACGGGAATAATCGCCTTGGTTCCGGAGGAATCATCGTATTCAGTCCTGAAAGGTCTTCGTGGTGCTCAGCGCGGAATTCATTCCAGCGTCGGCGGATTCGCTGCTATCGGAATTCTCCGAGCGCGCCGCTGACCTCGGTGTCGTCGTCGAACGGGTCGCGGACAGCGATGAGGCGGCGGCACGCATCCGTCGATTCGGCACGGAGCTTGACGTCGAGCGCGTCGCGGTCTCGGCGGAGCTGATCGCGGCGGCGCCGAGTCTCAAACTGGGCCTCGATCGGCGCAATCTCGCCGCCGAGGTGCCCGATGATGCGGCGCGGGTGCGCGAGGCGCCGTTCGGCGCTAGTCTCGGTCTGGCGGGGATTGCCGAGACTGGGTCGATCCTGCTGGCGGAAGCGTCGTTGCCTGATCGCGCGATTGGGATGTTGGTCGCGGTCCAGGTCATTGTCTGCCGCACGGCGACACTGGTGCCGTCACTTGATCAGGCGGCGGCGCTGCTGCGCGCCCTCGCCGCGCGGCCTGGCGGCGCCTACGCGACGCTGGTCACCGGTCCCAGCCGGACGGCGGATATCGAGCGGGTGCTCACGGTCGGTGTCCAAGGCCCGGCCCGGCTGATCGTCCTCTTTGTCGACGAGCTTTCCTAGCCACGCCGGAGCGGCGGCCCGGCTTGACTACCCAACCGCTCCACGACGGGTGAAATTTGACGGACACATCCGTACTGCCGGATAATTGTGAAATATGGCACGATTTCGGTCACGGGATTCCGGCGCCGGCGCATTGGAACGACATGGCAACTGTAGGCGAATCCAACCCGTCACACCGACAGCCCGCGGCGGAGACCGGGACGAGCGCGGCACCACTCGCCGATCGCAACGGGAACCGTGTTTCCAGCCGTCCCTCCAACCTGGTCACGGGCGGTATTCCGGATATTGTCATCCGTCGTTTGCCGGTCTATGTTCGGACCTTGAGCCTCTTGGCGGATCGCGGCGTCGAGTCCGTCTCCTCCGATGAGCTAGCCCGGCACATCGGCGTCACCGCCGCCCAGATCCGGCGTGATCTCTCGTATTTCGGGAAGTTTGGCAAGCAGGGGAAGGGCTACTCGACCGAGTTGCTGGCGGGGACGATCTCCCGCATCCTGCAACTTGATCGGCAGTGGGATGTGGCATTGGCCGGGTTCGGCAATCTCGGCCGGGCGATCGCCCACTACCGGGGTTTTCTGCCCGCCTTCCGCGTCGCCGCCATCTTTGACTCGAGCAGCGAGCGGTCCGGCGAGCGGTTCAATGAGCTGACCGTCCAGCCCGTCGAGCGGATCACCGAGATCGTCGCCGCCGAGAAGATCCGGATCGGCATTATCGCGGTCCGGACCGGCGCCGCCCAAGACGTCGCCGATCGCATGATCGCCGGCGGGGCCCGAGCGTTGTTGAACTACACCACCGTCGTGCTCCGGGTGCCGGCCAACGTGACCGTGCGCGAGATCGACCCGGTGGGGGCGATGCAAAGCATGACGTACTACCTGGACGAGCGAGACGATTAAGGCCCGGCCGCCAACCATCCGCGGCGCCGCCGGTTCCCGCCGACCGTCAGCGCCGTTGCTCCGCTGCACCGCGTGACCGTGATGTGCTCGACCTACAGGTTTCGGCGTCCCGAGAGCAGGTTGTAGGCGAGGATCGCGACGGCGACGATCAGCAGCAGGTTGATGAAACCGCCGGCGACTCGCGTCACCAAGCCGATCAACCACACGACGAGGACAATCACCAAGACGATCCAAAGAATTCCCGAAATGGCCATGCTGGTCCTCCTACCTGCTTGGCGGCGCCTGTCCGCCGCTCGCGATCGCGCCGCGACACCAGCATACAACCCCAAGCCTTGGCGCGGGGGCGGGTTGGACCGAACAAGGGCGCCTACCGGCTATGGAAATCCCTGCGCTTGCCAGGCTCGGTATCGCCAGAGCGAGATCGCCCGCCGGACGTCGCGGATGTCGCGTTGCTCCATGTTGGAGAGCAGGAGCAGGACCGCGTCGGGTGCTTGCTCGACGGCGGCGATCGACTCGTAGCCGTGGCGAACCAGGATATGCTGAATCCGGGGCGAGAGGTCGAGCCGGTCGACCGCGGGCCGAAAGTCCGCCATCAGCCGGCGGTAGAGCTCTTCGCCGAGGCTGAGGACGAGGACGGGAATACCAAAGGCGAGGCCGATCAGACCCAGCCAGGCGCCGGCAATGATGGTCATCGCGCCGTCCGGTCCGTTCAGCATGAGGGGGCCGAAAAAGGCCAGGGCGCTGGCCACGACCAGGATGGCCGACCGCCGGATCGGGTTGACCGCGAAGGGATCGGGTTGGTGACTCCAGCCGGAATAGTCCCAGCGGTCAGGCCGGTACCGAGTGGTGGTCGAGGAGCGCGATGACGTTATCTGTCGAGGAACCCGCATAAACGCTCATTCCTTTGTCATCTCAGCGTGCTGGAACTACCGTCCGCTTCGGTTCGATGCCGCCGGAGGGCGAATCGCGGGCCGTCCACCCCGGCCCAAAAAGAACGCTCGGCCCGGCTCCTTGTGAGACGGGTGCGCCGGGCACCGTGCGCAACTCACGAGCCATCGCTCCGGGCCGGGCGTGGAGCTGGCTACACATCGCGCCTGGCTGGCCACGATTGCCCCGAGGCAGCCGGGAGATCATGCCCCGTAAAGCGTATCTCCGGCGATGCGGGAGCCGTTTCAATCGACGTTAAACGCGCGACAGGTACCGCGGCCCCACCTATCCGCGCTCGTCAAAGATGGGAGGCGGGCTCCACCCAAGGCCAGGGTCGGCAGGAGCGGCGCCTGAACCGGACCGTGCAGCGCTTCCGGCAAAGACACCACGTAGGTGGCTTCGATGCCATCGATCGCGGTGATTTCAGCAACGGCGGCGGCAGGGATCTCGTTATCGACGTTGAGGACCATGATCGCTTCGCCGCCACGGGTGATCTCATGCCGGCCGACCTGCATGCCGGCGATGTTCACGTCGTACCGACCCATAATCATCCCAATCTGCCCGATCATGCCCGGCTGATCACGGTGATGGGTTATCAACACATCGCCGGCCAGGGGATGCTCCAGGCTGAAGCCGTCGATCGCGGTGATGCCGGCGTCGGTCCGGTCCCAACGCACGGCGACATGGTGGTCGGCGCCGTCGTGAACCGCGAACGAGAAGGTGGGCATGAGATCCTGATCGGAATCATCGGCCTGCGCTTTGACCTCCAGGTGAACTTCCTCGGCCACCAGGTGGGCGTTCACCGGGGTCACCCGCTGGTCGGTCCAGAGGTTCAGCGACTCGCTCAGGGCGGTCCCCAGCACATGTTCCATCACGTCGTGGGCGACCAGGCCGCGGACGGTCAAGGTGTAGCGCTCCGGCCGATCGGGGGCCAGGACCCCGAGCAGGCGGCCGGCGGCGGCGCAGACCGACGTCAGCCGCTGGAGCTCCGGGGCGTTGAGCGACGATGCCGGCAGGTTGACCGCGTTGGGCACGGCTTCGCCGCGCAGCGCGGCCAACGTGGTCGTGCTAATCAACTCGCCGACCGCCGCCAGCGCTTCGGCGCTGGAGCCGCCGGTATGCGGCGTCAGCACCGCGTTCGGCAGGCCAAAGAGCGGGCTCGACGGACATGGCTCGTGGGGAAAGACGTCGACCCCGGCGCCGGCGAGGCGTCCCTCGCGCAAGGCGGCGGCGAGGGCGTCCTGATCGACTACCTCGCCCCGCGCCGCGTTGATGACGATCGCTTCGGGTTTGACGAGGCGGAGGGTCTCGGCGTCGAGCATGTGCGTCGTCTCTGGAGTGGCCGGGACGTGGAAGGTGATCACGTCGGCGTTGGCGAGCAGCGTCTGGTAATCGACCGGCGCCGCGCCGAACTCGGTGAACCGGTGCGGGGTGATGTAGGGGTCGAAGGCGAGCACCCGCATCTCGAAGGCGCGCAAGCGGAGGGCAACACGGGAGCCGACCCGGCCAAGGCCGACGATGCCGACCGTCCGCCCCCGGAGATCGATCGGGCGCATTTGCTTGCGCTCCCAGCGACCGGCGTGAGTCGATTCGTTGGCGGCGGCGAGCTGCCGGGTGACCGCGAGCAAAAGCGCGATCGTGTGCTCGGCGGCGGAGACCGCGTTCGCGCCGGGCGTATTGAGCACCAGCACGCCCGACCGGGTGGCCGCCGGCAGATCGATGTTGTCGACGCCGACGCCGGCCCGGGCGACGAGCCGAAGCTTCGGCGCCGCCGCCAAGACGTCGGCCGAGACCCGCGTTTCACTCCGGACCACGAGCGCGTCGGCGCCGGCGACCGCGCGCAGGAGCGCGGCCGTATCCGTGCCCTCGACATCGACCAGGTCGGCCGCCGCCGAAAACCGGGCGCGGGCGATCGGGTGAATCTCGTCGCTGACGACGATCGTCGGCCGGGGCGCGCTGTTGCTGGCGCCGCTGGTCGATGGGTGAAGGGAAGTCATGCTGCCGTCCTCAGAGGTTGGGTAAGCGTTCGACCGGCTCGCGAGTAGCCGCAACAGGTGAGACAGGCTCTCCACCCGGACGACGCTCGGGTCGAGCGTATGGGGCGGCGCCTCCTCGGCATTGACCAGGAAACAGGTGATGCCCGCCGCCGCGTAGTTCCGGGCGTGGCGCAGGCTGTCCTCCACCGCGAAGCCGAGCCCATGCTTGAGCGCGGTCGCGGCCTTGAGATCGGCGTACAGGATCTCACACGTGGGGAAATCGTGGGCTAGCAGCCAAGCGACCGTCATCTCGGCCGCGGTGGCGGGACGAGCGGTCACGATCTTGACCCGCGCCGGACCGAGCAGCTCGATCACTTGGCGGAGGAACTCCGCGCCATCGGGCGCCGGCCGCAGCCGCGAGGCGGGGCCATCGGCCCCGTAGACCCAGTCTCGCACCTCGACCGGCACGTTCAAGCCAGCCGAGTCGATGAACGCGCTCTCAGGCATCTCCATCCCGAATCGCGCGGACGCGGCGTGCGCCAGTGGCCTTGGGTGTTCCGTGAGCACGCCGTCGAGGTCGATCGCCAGTTTCATCGCGGTCATCGACGCCACCGGCGCCTCCATCGCTACCATTCATGCCCCTGGCCACGGAGCTGGGCGGCCAGCGGCAGCGTAGCACTCGGATCGGGCCGGGTTCAATCACGTTGGCGACGATTGAGCGTGCGGCCGCTTGACCGGCCGCCGCCGATTTGCCACGATGGCACGGTCAGGGAACCGCGCTCGACGGGCATCCGGGCGGGCCGCAATCGGTGTGAGAGGAGCGAGATGATGGGCGATCAGCCCGGCACGATCACCGCACGGGGCGCGATTGCGCGCGAACCGGGCCAACCGGCCGCGATCGAGGAGTTCACGATCGAGGCGCCGGGACCGGGCGAGGCGCGCGTCCGGCTGCTTGCCAGCGGTGTCTGCCACACCGATCTCTCCGCCAAGAACGGTGTGTTTGGGACGGAGGGGTTTCCGTTCTTGCTTGGCCACGAGGGTGCCGCCGTGGTCGAAGACATCGGCGAAGGGGTCACCAACGTCAAGCCCGGCGACCATGTGATCCTGGCCTGGCGGGCGCCGTGCGGGGTCTGCCGGTTCTGTCGCGCCGGCAAGCTCCAGTTCTGCGCGTCCAGTCTCAATGCCGAAAAACGGATGCGAACGATGGACGGGGTCACATTGCAGCCGGTGCTCGGCATCGGCACCTTCTGTACGCATACCCTGGTGCATGCTAAGCAGTGCATTCCGTACCCGGCCGAGCTCCCGCCCGAGCCAATGAGCCTGATCGGCTGCGGCGTCATGACCGGGGTCGGGGCCGCGCTCTACTCGGCGAAGGTCGAGCCGGGATCGTCGGTGGCGGTGTTCGGCTGCGGCGGCGTTGGCGATTCGGTCATCATGGGGGCCAAGCTGGCCGGGGCGACGACGATCATCGGCGTTGACCTCGACCCGCGAAAGCTCGCCTGGGCGAAAGAGTTTGGCGCCACGCACACGGTCAATCCGCGCGACGGCGACCCGGTGGCGGCGATCAAGGAGATCACCGGCGGCTTCGGCGTCAACTATTCGTTCGAGGCGGTGGGAAGACCGGAGACGACGATGCAGGCGATGTTCTGCAAGGATCTGGCGGGAACCTGCATCATCATCGGCGTCGCCGGCCCAGCGTCGGTCTTGCCGGAGCTGCCGCTTGGCAAGTTCTTCGATGTCGGCGGCATCACCCGGCCCTCTTGGTACGGTGACTGCCTGCCGTCGCGCGATTTTCCAATCCTGACCGCGTGGTACCAGCAGGGGAAGCTCGATCTCGACCGGGTCGTCACGAAAACCATTTCCCTGGACGAAGCGGAAGAAGGTTTTCACGCCATGGAGCGGGGCGAGACGCTCCGCTCGGTGATCACGTTCTGAGCGCATGAGCGGGGCTCGTCGGCCGGACGAGCCCCGCTTGCGACGCGGGCTAGCTGGTGCCCTTTGCCTGCTCGCTGGTGATGTTCAACTGCACCCGGTTGTCATCGACCTCGGAGACGGCGCTGGCCGGGATCGAGATGTCATGGGTGAAGAGGAACCCGGCCTTGACGACGAAGCCGGCCAGCCGGCCATCGTTGTCAAAGCGGATGTCATTGACGGTGCCGACTTTCTCGCCGTCGGAGCCGACGACATCGGTTCCTTTCTTCAAGATGACCTCGGTTTCATCGAGGTTGGAGCGGGTCTCGACCACCGGAGGATCGATCGGCGCCGGGTCGAAAAAGCTGTTGTTCCCTGGATAGTCGGTGTAGCCGCTGGCCGTGACCGAGCTGTCATAGAAGATGGGGCCGCCGACGCCGGCGGCCGGCATGATCAGGGCGTCGGGCGCTTCCCGCGGCCGCTCGATGTATTCCTCTTTGAGGAAGCGCGGCAAGGCGGCGGCGGCATCGTCGGTCATGTTGAGGCTCACGCGTTCGTCATTGCTCGTGGCGACGGCCGAGATATCCACCAGCCGCTCGTCCTGGTTGAACAACCCTTCGCCGAGGACCAAGCCGCGCACGGTCTGATTTTCGGCGTCCATGACCAACCCGACCACGGTGCCCAGCTTCTTGTCGTCGCTGCTATAAACGTCGTGACCGAATTCGATATGCATGCGTTCCTCCTCTACGTGCAACCGGCGGGACCGGAACAGACCGTCAAGCTCGGGTAGGCGTTGGCGGCTAAGCTCTTGGATCTCACTCGCCATAGCTTCGCATGGACCGCGCCGTCAGGGTAGTCCTTCGCGACGGCTTGACCCTGGCTGGCCTATTTGGCCGATGATTGGGCCAGGGCGGCACCGCGTTTCGTAACCAGCGACGCGAGCGGAGCGTTGATGGAAGTGTCAGGGACGGAGACTTTGCTGACCGCCGTGATTCGGGAAGGGAGTCGGCGATGGATGACCAGCGATTCGATCGGTTGGCGCGACGGGCGGCAAGCGGGGTCGGCCGCCGCGGCGTGCTGCGCGGTCTCGTGGCGGGCGCGGCGTCGATCGTCTTTGGCGGCTCGGGATTTCGACGGGGATTGGCGCAGGAAACATGCGCTGAACCCTGTCGCCAAAACGAGGTCTGCAGCAACGGCGCCTGCGTTCGCGGCTGTCGTCAGGATCGGGAATGCAAGGATGACAACGACGCCTGCATCGGCGGCCTCTGCGACGACGGTATCTGCGTGCAGTACATCGTCGATTGCGCCCCAGGGCATCTCTGCTGTGGCAACGGCAAGTGCTGCCCCGTCTCCTGCCAGACCGATATCGACTGCTTCACCGCCATCACATGCTCGATCGGCCGGTGCGGGACCGAGGGCGTCTGCGAGTTCTCGCAACGTGAGCCCTGCATCACCTGTGGCGTCGATGGCGATTGTGCCGGCTCGGGCACCGGCGCCGTCTGTTGCGGTGGCACCTGTATCGCCCCCTGCCCGGCCGGGTTTGTGTTAGCGAAGGGCTGCGAGTGCCACGGGGTCAACTCGACTGGATCGGCGAATGGGACGATCGTGGTGAACAACGCGGCGGGCACCTCTGGCTCGCGCGGCGGTACGGTGGTTGAAACCGCTGAACCGGCATCGACCCCCGAGCCGACACCAGCGCCCTTGTCATAGCCCTGTGGCGCCATGGCGTCCCGGCTCGAAACCGGCTGATGATGGATTTTCAGGCGACGGCCGTTACCGGGTCGGTGGTGACGTTCGTCCCCAGGGCAACGCTAATCGCTATCGCCGGCCAGGCGCTTCAGCTCAAACAGCCGCGTGATCGCTTCCAATGGTGAGAGCGATTCGACATCGAGCTGTCGCAGTTCGGCCAGGGCGGGATTTGGCGGCGCGAAGAGCGTCAGCTGGATCGAGGTGGCGGCCATCGGGGCGTCGGACCGCATCGCGGCCCGTTTGATGGCGCGGTCGGCGCCGCGGTCGGAGGTGTCACCTTCCAACTCGGCCAGGATGTCTTGGGCGCGACGGACCACGGCGCGGGGGATGCCGGCGAGTTGGGCGACGTGGACGCCGTAGGAGCGGTCGGCGGCGCCGGGGACGACCCGGCGCAGGAAGACGACCCGATCGCCATCCTCCAAGACATCCATCCGGCAGCAGCGAACCCGGGGCAGTACCGCTTCCAATTCGGTCAGCTCGTGATAATGGGTGGCGAAGAGCGTGCGGCAGCCGAGGCGGGGCGCGTTGTGCAGATGCTCGACGATGGCGCGGGCGATCGCCAAGCCATCGTAGGTCGAGGTGCCGCGGCCGATCTCGTCCAGGATGACCAATGAGCGGCCGGTGGCGTGGTTCAGAATGTTCGCCGTCTCGAGCATCTCGACCATGAAGGTCGATTGCCCGGTGGCGATATCGTCCTGGGCGCCAATTCGGGTGAACACGCGATCGACCAGGCCGATGCGGGCGCTCCGGGCCGGCACATAGGAGCCGATCTGGGCCAGCAGCACGATCAGCGCCACCTGGCGCAGGTAGCTGCTCTTCCCGGCCATATTGGGGCCGGTGACAATCGTAATTTGAGCACCATCCACGTCGAGCGCGGCGTCGTTCGGCACGTACCCCGCCCGGCCGATCAGCGCTTCCAACGTGGGGTGACGGCCATCGTCGATCGCGATCGAGCCGGACTCGTCGAGCTCGGGCCGGACGTAATCGCGGACGACGGCGACCTCGGCCAGGGTCGAGACGAGATCGAGGTAGGCGACGGCGCTTGCTGCTGCCAACAGGCGCGGGGCACGGTCCGCGACTTGCCCCATCACCCGGTGAAAGACATCGTGCTCCAGGCCGGCCAGCGTCTCCTGGGCGGTGAGGACGACCGCCTCGTACTCCTTGAGCCGCGGCGTGAAATAGCGCGTCGCATTGGCCAGCGACTGCTTCGCGATGTAGTCGTCTGGCAGCGCCGCCGCGCCATCCCGCGGCTTGGCGCTGGCGAGAGCGGCGGCGGTGATCTCCAGGTAGTAGCCAAACACCTTGTTGTAGCCGACCTTGAGCGACTTGATCCCGGACCGCTCCCGCTCCTGGCGCTCGAGGTTGGCGATCCAATCTCGAGCTTCGCGCGCCCGCGCCCGGTGGCCGTCCAGCTCCGCCGCGTAACCGGGCCGGATCGCGGCGGCTTTCCCCAATACCGCCGGCGGCTCATCGACAATGGCGACAGTCAACAAGGCATGGATGTCAGTCACGGGGGCGAGGGCCGGGTTGAAGTCCGGCGCGCCGGGCGTGTCCGCGGCGGCGGCCGCGATCGCCGGGACCTGGGCCAGCG
>JACCYK010000638.1 GCA_013696525.1 Chloroflexia bacterium | reverse complement strand
GACCGTGGGTGAGGATCGCTATTCATGAGCCGGGGGCCGAATGGGGAACGGAACGATCCGGCCACCGCGGCGGGAGATGACGATTTCGCCGCGGAGCCAGCGTTTGATCTCGAGCCACCGCCGCCCGACCTGCCGCGGCTTCAGGCCAAGCCGAAGGCTGATCTCGGTCAGCGTCAGGCCGTCCCGGACATGGGCCAACAGGATGACTCGCTCGACGTCCGGCAGGTCGGCGGCCAGCGTCTCCAGGAGGATTTTGGCCTCCGCCGCCAGGGCCGATTCATCGATCACCAGGTCCAGGCGGGGCTGGAGCAGGGTCAACCCCCGCGGCCGATCCGGCCGCAGCCGGCGCCAGGCATTGCGCAGCCGCCAGGGGAAGTAGGCAAAGAGATAGGGCGAGAACGGCCCCTCGCCCGACCACGCCCGGAGCAGATCGCAGAAGACGAGATACGCTTCCTGGGCCAAGTCTTCACGGTCCCACGGTTGCCCGTCGCGGCGGGGGCAATCCGCCGCCCGGGTGAGGCGGGCGCAGCCCCCGACCATCCGCTCGATGCTGGGCGCCAGCGCCCGGTAGAGGGCATGCCGGGCCCGGCGATCGCCGGTCCGGGCCGTGAGTGCCAGCCGCGTCACCTCGGCGTCATCGGCCGGGGCGGCAGTCTGGCCGGACGAGCGCGGGACGAAGGCCAAGCGGGGTCGCATCAACGACGGGTCCGGGACCGGTCCCAGGTGATCATTCATTGCGTCAGCTCCTCCACACGCGAATCGCCATGGCAACAACCGGGTCGGGACCGCTGTCCACCGCCGGTGGCGCTTCTGCGCTCTGGGGGCTCTTCGGAGCTCATGCGAGGTGATGGGGGCCGGTCCAGACGGTTACCTCCCCACGGCGGGCCAGGCCGACCCGCCGGCGCGCGTCAGGTGCCAAGCCCGGCCGGATCGGCGGCCGGCTCGTCCCGGACGGAGCGCAAATCGAGCAGGTGCTCGGCCCCACAGCGGGGGCAGATGGTGCGCACCAAGCCAAAGACATGCCAGTAGCGATCGCGCACCTTGATATTGATCCGGCCGCCTTCATCATAGGTGGCGAGCAACTGTGGCGGCTCCTGGCAGCGGCATTCCCACCGGAAGACGGAGGGGCGGCCGCTGGCCCGGCGCTCACGTGATCGGGCTGTCCCCATTGCTGTTCCTTCCCCGGTCCGCGCCACCACCCTGAGGCTGCCCGGCCGCCAGAATAGATCAAATGTTCTATTTCTTTGCTGATTCTACGTGGCGACCAGAAGCCTGTCAAGCGCATCACGCGTACGACGTACTCGCTCCGCCGCCGCCGTCGATCGCCAACTCGGTGCCGCCCGCGTGGTACACTCTCTACGCCACGCCAAACGGCGCCATAGCCAAGCGGTAAGGCACGGGTTTGCAAAACCCTGATCGGCGGTTCGAATCCGCCTGGCGCCTCCCCCACCGGACGCGGTCGGCTTTTCTGCCACTCCTCGGCTGGAATTAATCACCCCCTCACGGTCCGCTCACGTCAACTTCATCCTCTTCGCGTATGGTGGCGGCTTGGGCGTTCGCCGCCCGGCGCTTCGAGGCGCCCCCGGCCGCGGCCGCCACGGGGAGCGGAGGATCGAATCCATGCGATCGCGTCAGGTTGCCCTGATTGAGGCCCAACACATCTTTCGCGCCGGCGTCCGCGGCGTGTTGGAGGACACCGGACGCTATCGCGTGGTGGCCGCGACCGGGACGGGCGCCGACGCGGCGCGGTTATGCCGGGGCCACACGATCGACCTCGCCCTCATCGGCCTGCCCGGCGCCGACCCGAGCGATATCCGGATCGCCGCCCACCTCAGCCACCCGCAGCCCCTCATCGTCTTCCTTTCGCCGGCGCCGGACGACCAGTTCAGACGAGCCGCGGCACCCGCCGGGACCGCCGCCGTCCTGCCCCGCGACATTTCCGCCGAGGCCCTCATCCGCACCTTGGATCAGCTCCTCGCGAACGAGCATCGGCTGGCCTACCCGGACGCGGCGGCCCCGCCAGCCTCGGATGCGCACCTGCTCCGGAGCGGTTGCGACTAGCCCTGGTTCGTGAACGACCGTCACCGAACCATCAGCGCCGGGTTACATTGATCTCATACGGGCCGCGGTTGCGGCGTGTGGGAATCGTGCCGGTGTGGCGGCGGGCGGGGTTGCCTACGATGACGCCGCATTGCTCCCGCCCCGGTCCCGATCACCAGCCCGGTCAGCCGCGCATCGGCGGCCAGCGTATACTTTCCCCGGTTGATTTCGTTGACGATGAATGAGGAGAGCGTAATGGCGATCGATCTGCACGCGGCCGATACCCGGGTCTTCCTGTTCCACAGCCCGAATGCCGCGAGCGACCCCGGCGGCGCTCTGGATACCGTCAACCAATGGCTGAGCAAAGACCGGTCCGGCGGCGCCTACGCGGATCTCCGGGTCCGCGACATCAGCGTCGGCAGCGACGGCATGGGCGGCGTCTACACCACGATCGTCTGCAGCT
>JACCYK010000627.1 GCA_013696525.1 Chloroflexia bacterium | reverse complement strand
GCATTGAGCCGTGCCAGGCACCACTCGTTGATCGTGCGCTCGCGGGGATAGACGGCGCCCGGATACCGGCGATCCAAGGTGTCGGCGGCGCCGATCAGGCAAGCAGCGCGGGATGCCTGACCGGTCCCGGCCGCCAGCGCCGCCACCGCCCAGAGCACCCGGGCCAGAAATCCCCCGACGAAGTGCGGCCAGGTCATTGCCACCGTCTCGGTCAGGTAGTGGGCGGCCTTGGGCATCTCCTGGCGGTGGAGATGGGTGATCGCCAGGCCACACATGACATCGGTTCGGCCCCAGGAGTCTCCAAGCTCGCTCTCGAGCTGGAGCGCAAGTTCAAAGCGTTCAATCGCCTCATCCAGGTCCCCCGCCGTCAGCGCCACGTCACCGAGATTGCCAATCGTGATGGCGACCATGAGCGAGCTATCCCGATAGTCTGGTCCCAGGCCCCGGCAGATCACCTCAGCTTCCCGCGTCAGGGCCCGGGCCCGCGGCATGTCTCCCTCACGGTACGCGAGCAGGCCGCACTCGACCAGTGCCTCGACCAATCGCCAATCGTCTCCCGCCGTCCGGGCCAGCGCCAATCCCTCGTCGAGCATGAGCGAGGTATCCGCGTCCGTACCCTGCTGGAAGAGCGCCAGCATGCCGACGGCGCTCCGGGTGCGGGAGCGGATCACCATCGGCACACCCTCCTCGTGCGCCATGGCGAGGGCGAGCCAGCGGCGCCCCTCCTCATATTGGCCCCGGGGAAACCAGAATGTGTACAGCGCGGCGCACAGGACGTTGAGCGACACGGCATCGTGCGCCTGGTCGAACCAGGCCAAGGCCTGGCGAATGTTATCTTCCTCCGCCGCGAGCACGCTCATCCAGGCGATGTTGCCGGGCACGGCGTGAGCGAGATCAAGGCTGGTGACAAGCTGCCAGGCCCAGGCCGCGTGCTGGCCCCGAGCGGCGGTTTCCTCGTCCGCGGCGGCAAGCTGCTCCAGCCCGAAGGCCCGGATCGACTCCAGCATCCCGTAGCGTGACTCGTCGCTGGTCCCGTCGTCGATCCGGCGGATGAGGCTCTGATCCAGGAGCCGGCCAAGACCGTCAACCATCTCCATCGGGGTCGTGCCGGCGAGGGACGCGGCGGCCTCCAGCGTGAAGCCGCCGGCAAAGACGGCGAGCACGCGAAACAGCGCTTGATCGTCAGGGCTCAGCAGGTCGTAGGACCAGGCAATGGTATTCCGCATGGTCTGGTGTCGGGAGGGGAGATCATAGGCGCCACCGGTCAGGATGTGGAGACGATGGCTGAGGCGGGCCAGGAGGGCAGCCGGTGGCAGCAGCTTGATCCGGGCCGCCGCCAGTTCGATCGCCAGGGGCAGCCCATCCAACTGCCGGCAGATCTCCGCCACCACGCCGGCAGTCGCCTCAGTCAGGGCGAAGCTCGGACTGACGGTTGCGGCCCGCTGGCAGAACAAGGCGACGGCGGCCGTCGCGGCCACGTCGGCCACGGCACGCCGCTCGGGGGTGGGCAGGTCCAGCGGCGGCAGCGGCAGCTCGTGCTCATCGCGCAGATGCAGCGGCGCCCGGCTGGTAGCCAGCACCTGGAGGGCGGGACAGCCGCGCAGCAGGATGGCCACCAGGTCAGCCACGACGGGCGCCAGGTGCTCACAGTTGTCAAGAACCAGGAGGAGATGGCGGGAGCGCAAGACGAGGGTCAGCGTTTCGATGAGGGGCCGGTCGCCCGGGTCGGTGATGCCGGCGGCCATCGCGACCGTCGCCGGCACCTGGCCGGCATCGCCCAGAGAAGCCAGCTCGACCAGCAGCATCCCATCGGCGAAGGCGCCGGCAACCGTATCGGCCACCGCGAGCGCCAGCCGCGTCTTGCCGATCCCACCGGGCCCCGTCAGCGTCAGGAGCGGGACGGCGGTGGCGAGCAACAGGGATTGGGCGGTGGCCAGCTCGTGGCCCCGCCCGATCAGTGACCCACGCGATACTGGGAGTGGCTGGGCGTGCTCACCACGCGGGGCAGGCGACATGGGGAGCTCCGGCTGATGGCGCGCCATGAAATTCCGGTGCGGTGTTGCCACCAGTCTAGCAGCCAACCGCCGGAGGCGGCCGGAACCGTGCGGAAACAGCACCGCTACATATGAATGATGAGGTCAATGTCGATGCTGATCCTGGTATCGCTCGTTTGAGCGCGGCCCGATCGAACGTCCGGGCTGGACCTACGCTCCGCTACGTTCATCGGGGCCGTCCCGGCGGGCCTGCCCGAGCCCGGTCACGACTGGTGGCGACACCAGCGGTCCCGAATCCACATCCAGAAATGGGTAATTTTCCCCATGTGTCCACACCGCCCCGCTCCTATCCTGGACACCGGATCGAGACGGATCGGAACGGAGGTCAGCATGGACAGAGATCGCGTTGATGTCATCAGGCGCCCCCTTGGCTCGCGCCGCCTCATCGGCGGGCTGCTGGTTGGGCTTGGAGTGGTGCACACTGACGAGCCGGCGCGGGCCCCCGCCGGTCCGGCCGGCAAGCAGCCCAGCCGGGGGCCGCGCATCGCCGCGGCCGCCCTCGTCCTGTTTGGGCTGCTCACCGGGTTCGTCGGGGCGGCCAACGTGGGGGCTCAGGCCGTGCCAACGGGCACCCCAGATGCCTTCATTGAAATTCGCGTCCACTCGTGCCCGGACGACTTTGACGGCTCGGGGTTCTTTCAGCACTTGACGCAATGCACCAGCGAGCGGA
Source organism: Chloroflexia bacterium (assembly GCA_013696525.1). Taxonomy (GTDB): domain Bacteria; phylum Chloroflexota; class Chloroflexia; order Thermomicrobiales; family UBA6265; genus JACCYK01. The sequence continues at coordinate 230 of JACCYK010000627.1, read as the reverse complement.
GCCTCTACGGCGTCGGAATTGGGGTGCAGTCCGGCGGCTCAGACGCGGCGATTTTCCAGTATTCCCAACCGGATGATACGGGGCGGGCGGCGCTGATGCGATGGGGCGGCGTGACGCCCGGCACCGTCACGGTCACCGAAGTCGCCCCAGACCCGATCAAGCCGTCGGCGGCCTTTTGCAGCCTCCAACCGATGGGCGTCGCACCGCTCAAGATGGACGGCGACCAGGCC